>JAJNQF010000390.1 GCA_021154945.1 Sphingomonas sp. | reverse complement strand
ACCCCTCCGTCGCTACGCGACACCTCCCCTGCAAGGGGAGGATCGAGGAGCGTTACCGCGGCACCGCGAGCGTCACGATCGAGACACCCGGCGTCATCGGCATGCGGCCGACCAGATGCCGCTCGAGCCGGAAGATCTTCTCGAACAGCGCATTTACCAGCTTCGGCGGGGGTGAATCGTCGCTGTCGTCGCGCCCGGTCATCCGGCCTGCGATCCGCGCCGCCGCCGCCAGCGGGAACAGCAGCGAGTTGAAGTAACCGAGCTTCTCCGGCTTCAGACCCGCGGTCTCGATCGCCGACTTCAGCGTCGCCTTCGAATAGCGCCGGTGATGGTGATTCACGACGTCGTGCGCGCTCCACAGCCACGCATGCGCAGGCACCGCGATCAGGATCTTGCCACCGGGCGCGAGGCAATCCGCCATTGCCTTCAATGCGGCGACGTCGTCCTCGATATGCTCGACCACGTCGAGGACCGCGATCAGGTCGTAATGTTTCCGCGGCACGCCGGGGAGTTCGGGCAAAGGCGCCGCGCCGACGGGCTTCCCCAGCCGTTCGCTGGCGATCTCGCGTGCCGCCGGATCGATCTCGATCGCGTCGATCTCGCCGAACTCCGCCAGCATCGGCAGGTTGTGGCCGGTGCCGCAGCCAATCTCAAGGATCTTCGCATTCTTCGGCAGTGCGCCGTAGCGGGTCAGGTAATCCGCGAGGATATCGCGGCGGGCGCGGTACCACCAATGCGTGGAATCGTGGGCGGCCATCCGGTCGTAGACGATGCGGTCCATTACTTGTCGGCCCTGCGGTTGGAATTCATGTCAGTTGAAAACCCAAAGACGGTTGAGCACGAAGCTCAGGATAGCGGCAAGAAGAACGGCGGGAATCAGCGGGATCCACGGGTGCAGATGAAGCAGCGCGGTGCCGATCCAGGTGATGACCGCGTTGAGACTCAGCCCCGCGGCCTGGACGATCACAAACTTGAAATGCCGCCCTGCCCCCGGTTCCTTGGCATGGCCCTTGAAGCTCCAGCGGCTGTGCAGGAAGAAGCCTACCACCACCGCGACGGCAAACGCGAACGGCACCGCCGCCACCGCCTGGCGGGGCGGAAAGACATAAGCGGTCAGCGGCAGGTAGACGAGCGAATAGACGACGCTGGAGATCCCGCCGGCGATGCCGAAGCGCACGAGCTGGCCGAGCACGCCGCTCGCCCGCATCTGCTCCATCTGTCGCCAAATCGCCTGCATGCCCGCCTTGTTCTTTACCCTCCGGCGATCGCGCCGGTGCCTTGTTCTTTACGGGCACCGCGATAGAGCGACGCTTGAGATACGCCCGCGCATCTAGAGTGCGTGCGGGCTGGAGGAAAGCGTTTTGGATCAGGCACCACTTCAGCGGCGGACGTTGCTGGACGAACTCGATCGGCATTGGATCGCGCTGACGCTGCTCGCGTGGGTGGCGGTGGCGGCGTGGTCGATGTTCGATCGCTGGGGGCAGATCCGCTGGCTGTCGCTCGGCGATACCGACGACAACATGCGCCTGATGCAGGTCCGCGCGCTGCTCGACGGCCAGGGCTGGTACGATCTGCGCAACTATCGGCTGAACCCGCCGGTCGGGTTCGACATCCACTGGAGCCGGATCGTCGACCTGCCGATCGCGGGGCTGATCCTGTTCTTCCGCCTGTTCGTGGGCAACAGCTGGGCGGAACGGCTCGCGTGCGGGATCGCGCCGTTGCTGCCCCTGTCGATCGCGATGCTGGGGATCGGCGCGACCGTGCGGCGGCTGATCAGCCCTTATGCGTGGCCTTTGGCGGTCGTGATTATGGTCGGTGCTACGGCCACGATGCTGATGTTCATGCCCGAGCGGATCGATCATCACGGCTGGCAGCTCGCCATGCTGAGCCTGACGGTCGCCGGGCTGTGCGATGCGAACGGACGTCGCGGTGGCGCGATGGTTGGACTTGCGAGCGCAGTGTCGCTGTCGATCGGGCTCGAGCTGTTGCCGTATGCCGCAATGGCGGGGGCGATCATCGCCTTGCGCTGGGTGTGGGACCGGTCGGAGGCGGAGCGGCTGTCGATCTATGCGCTGACGCTCGGTGGAGGCAGCACGCTGGGGTTCGCATTGTTCGCGTCGAATGCCAATCAGGCGATGCGGTGCGATGCGCTGACGCCCGTGTGGTTGAGCGTGATGATCGCGGCGGGAATGTTGCTGTTTTTGCTCGCGCGTTTCGGGCCGGCGTCGCGGGGGGCTCGGCTGGCTCTGGCGGTTGTTGCGGGGGCGGCGATCGTTGCGGGTTTTGCGGTGGTGTTTCCGCAGTGCCTGGGGCGGCCCGAGGGGATCTCGCCCGAGCTGCAACGTAACTGGCTGGACAATGTCCGCGAGGCCAAGCCGATCTACAAGCATAGTTTCCGGGTCGGGTTCGCATTGGCGACGCTGCCGATCATCGGGCTGATCGGGGCGATCCTTGCGGCCTGGCGGGCGCGTCGCGACGACCGGGCCGTCGGCTGGGCAGCGGTCGCGCTGTTCACCGCGTTCGCGTGCGCGATGTTGCTGTGGCAGGTCCGCGCCGGGCCGGCGGCGCAGTTGCTGGCGATTCCGGGGGCGACCGCGCTCGGGTGGCTGATCCTGCCGCGGCTGCTCGGGAATCGATCGGTGGCGGTCCGGGTGATCGGCACGGTCGGTGCTTTCCTGATCGTGTCGGGCTTGTTCGCCGGGATGGTGATCAAATACCTGCCGATCGACCGACCGAAGCCGTATGAAAAGCGCGTCAATTCGGCGACGGGCAACTGCCTGCGGACGACCGTGCTGCTCGCGCTGGACAAATATCCCGCGCAGACGGTGTTCACCTTCGTCGACATGGGGCCGCGGTTGATTACGATCACGCATCACGACGCGATCGCGGGGCCGTATCACCGCAACGGCGATGCTATCCTAGATGTGCAGCACGCGTTCGGGGGGACGCCGGACCAGGCGCATGCGATCATCAAGCGGCACGGCGCGACGATGCTACTGCTGTGCCCGAACGCGGCGGAATCGACCAACTACAAGGCGCGCAGCCCGAAGGGGTTTTACGCGCAGATGGCGAAGAATGAGGTGCCGGGGTGGCTGACGCCTCTGCCGCTGCCGGCGAAGTCGCCGTTGCGATTGTTCAAGGTGGATTGACCTTAGCCCGTCATCCTGACGAAAGTCAGGATCCAGAGCCATTGGCGATACCGCTCTTGGCTTTGGATCCTGGGTCGAGCCCAGGATGACGAATCAGTGCAGCACCACCGACAGGCCGTCGAGTACGAACTGCACCGCGAGCGCCGCTAGCAGCACGCCGAGCAACCGCGTGATCACCGCCTCGATCTTCGCGCCAAGGATCCGCATGATCGGGCCTGCCGCGAGCAGTGCGACCAAGGTCAGCAGCAGGATCGTCACCATCGCCCCGAGCACGACCAGTGAGCGCTCGATCCCGCTGTTGCGGCTCATCAACAGCATCACCGACGCGATCGAGCCGGGGCCCGCGATCATCGGCATCGCCATCGGGAAGATCGAGACGTCCTCGACCTCGGGATCGTTCGCGACCTTGGCGGCGCGGTCCTCGCGGCGCTCGGTACGCTTTTCGAACACCATTTCGAGCGCGATCAGGAACAGCATGATGCCGCCGGCGATGCGGAAGCTGGCGAGACTGATGCCGAGGCCCTTGAGCAACGCCTCGCCGAACAATGCGAACACGAACAGGATCAGCGCGGACACGCCGACCGCGCGGATCGCCATCGCCCGCTTCTGGAGGGACGAGGCGCTCGCCGACAGACCGGCATAGATCGGCGCGCAGCCCGGCGGATCGATGACCACGAAGAACGTGATCAGCGACGAGATGTAGAGTTCGATCACAGTGCGGCCTCGTCGATCGTAATGCCTTCGCGGCGGCCTGCGGAGACCAGCGTATTGCGGAGCAGGCACGCGATCGTCATCGGCCCGACGCCGCCCGGTACCGGCGTGATCGCGCCCGCGATGTCGACCGCACTGGCGAAATCGACATCGCCGACGAGGCCCGAGTCGGTGCGGTTGATGCCGACGTCGATAACGGTCGCGCCGGGCTTGAGCCAGTCGCCCTCGATCATCTGCGGGATGCCGACCGCGGCGACGACGATGTCGGCGCGGCGGATATGCGCGGGGACATCCTTGGTGCGGCTATGGACGATTGTGACGGTGCAGCTTTCGCGGAGCAGCAGTTGCGCCATCGGCTTGCCGACGATGTTCGAGCGGCCGACGACGACCGCCTCGAGCCCGCTGAGGCTCGGCAGCACGCTCTTCAGCAGCATGACGCAGCCGAGCGGCGTGCAGGGGACGAAGCCGGGCAGACCGGTCGCGAGGCGGCCGGCGTTGATCGGGTGGAAGCCGTCGACGTCCTTGTCGGGGTCGATCGCGGCGATGACCCCCTGCTCGTCGATATGTTTCGGCAGGGGCAGCTGGACGAGGATGCCGTCGATCGTCGGATCGGCGTTCAGCGTCGCGACCAGCGCGAGCAGGTCTTCGGCGGGGACGTCGGCGGGGAGCCGGTGCTCGATGCTCTCCATCCCGGCTTCGCGCGTCGCCTTGCCCTTCGACCGGACATAGACGTTCGAGGCGGGATCCTCGCCGACCAGCACCACGGCCAAGCCGGGCGCGCGGCCCGCCTGTGCCCTGAAGGCGGTGACGCCGTCTGCGATACGGGCCCGGAGGCCGGCGGCGAAGGCCTTGCCGTCGATGATGGTCGCGCTCATGCCCGCGGTCCTTAAAGACCGGCGGCGATTTCCGCCAGCGTAGCAACGTTACCGACGATGTGCAGGCGCTTCAGGCGGGAGGTTTCGCCGGAGATTATCGTTACGGCGCGCTTGGGTACGCCGAAAGTCTTGGCGACGAGGGCGACGAGCCCGGCGTTCGCGGCGCCATCGACGGGTGCGGCCGCCAGTCGCACGGCGAAATGCTCGGGCGTTCCGGCGGCGAGTGCGTCGCGACCGCCGCGCGGGGTTACCCGGACGGCGATCGCGAGGCCGTCATCGACCGCGCGCCAGGCTGCCGGCCCGATCAATAGCCCGTTCAATAGGCTGCGACGAGGTAGTTCTGCGCGATGTTCGGGATGACGATATTGGTCAGGATGTAGAGGATCAGCAGCACGACCAGCGGCGACAGATCGAGCGCGCCGAAATCGGGGAGGATGCGGCGGATCGGGCGATACAGCGGCTCGGTGATCTTCTGCAGCGCGTTCCAGACCGTGCGGACGAAATCGCTATGCGTGTTGATGACGTTGAACGCGATCAGCCACGACAGGATCGCCTGGATGACGATGACCCACCAGACGAGGTTGAGCAGCAACTGGACGATCTGAAGAAGGGCGATCAAGGCAAGGGTCTCCGCTGGTGTATTGCCGATATAAGGTGGCGGGGGGAGAACGAGAAGCCCTGCTTAGACGATAGTCCCCCTAGCCCCACCCCGTCACCCCAGCGAAAGCTGGGGTATCCCGGTTGGAGGGTGCGCGGCTCGAACCGGAAGATCCCAGCTTTCGCTGGGATGACGGATAGGGGGTGCGTGAAGAACGAGAAGCCCTGTGATGTCGGTCGTTTTCGCCGCCGCGCGCGCGCGCGTCGGACCGACTATCGTCACCCCACCTATCGTCACCCCAGCGGAAGCTGGGGCATCCCCGTTGGCAGGCGGGCGGCTAGAACCGGGAGATCCCAGCTTTCGCTGGGATGACGGCGTGGCGGTAGTGAGGGTAATACCCGTCGCGCGTTACCGCGGGCGCCCGTTGGCGCTCACCAAGGTCCCCGCGCCCTGCTTGGTGAAGATCTCCAGCAGCATCGCGTGGGGGACGCGGCCGTCGATGATGACCGCGGCATCGACGCCCGATTCGACCGCTGCGACGCAGGTGTCGAGCTTGGGGATCATGCCGCCGGTCACGGTGCCGTCGGCGCGGAGTTCGGCGATCCGCGCGGGGTCGAGATCGGTGAGCAACTCGCCCTGCTTGTCGAGCACGCCGACGATATCGGTCAGCAGGAAGAACCGCGCCGCGCCCATTGCAGCCGCGATCGCACCGGCCATCGTGTCGGCGTTGATGTTGTAGGTGTGACCGTCGGCGCCGATGCCGATCGGGGCAATCACCGGGATGATGTCAGCCTTGATGAGCGTGTCTAGGATCGTCCGGTCGACCGCGATCGGCTCGCCGACGAAGCCGAGATCGACGTGGCGCTCGATACCCTGGAGCTTGTCGGGCTCGCGGCCGTGGCCGACTTTCTGCGCGAGCACGAGGCCTGCGTCCTTGCCCGAGATGCCGACCGCGCGACCGCCGGCCTGGCCGATCCAGCCGACGATTTCCTTGTTGATCGAGCCCGCCAGGACCATCTCGGCGATCTGCGCGGTTTCTGCATCGGTGACGCGCAGGCCGTCGACGAAGCGCGACTCCACCCCCAGCCGCTTGAGCATCGCGCCGATCTGCGGACCGCCGCCGTGCACTACCACCGGGTTGATGCCGACTGCCTTCAGCAGCACCATGTCCTCGGCGAAATCGCGCTGGAGCTCGGGGTCGCCCATCGCGTGGCCGCCATATTTCACGACGAACGTCTTGCCGGCGTAGCGCTGGAGATAGGGCAGCGCCTCGGTGAGCGTTTCCGCCTTGGCGAGCAGGGCGGGATCGGGCGTGTGATCGGTCATGCCGACCCCTTAGACAGTCAAGGGAGGTAGCGAAAGCATCACCGCGTATCACCAATTCCGTCATCCTGACGAAAGTCAGGACCCAGGATCACGAACGGGGTCCCTTGCGGCTCTGGGTCCTGACTTTCGTCAGGATGACGGAGAAGGTGTTATGCCCGGTCCAGCCGCCGCCCCAATCGCACGAAGAAGGTGATCAGGAACGGCACCAGTACGATCGACAGCACGACCTTGGTGAGCATCTGCCCTTCCATCAACGCGAGGATCGGTCGCTCACCCAGGAAGGAGATGGTGATGAACAAAATCGTGTCGATGATCTGCGAGATGATGCTCGCGATCATGCCGCGCAGCCACACCAGCTTGCCCTCGCCGCTGCCGACCTGTCCCGACAGTTTCGAGAAGATCAGCACGTTGAGCGTCTGCGAGATGCCGTAGGAGATCAGCCCGGCGATCATCATCCGCGAGCTCTGGCCGACGACGATCGGGAACGCGTCGACCGCGGGCGGGTACATCCCCGGATCGTGCGGCAGCGCCAGCACGAGGTGGATCAGCGCCGCCGACACCAGCAGCGGGATGAACCCCAGGCGCACCAGGAACGTCGCGGTCTTCTGGCCGTGCAGCTCGGAAATCGCGCTGCTCAGCACCACCAGCAGCAGGAAACCGAAGATCCCCGCCTCGACCGCGAGCGGGCCGAGCGCAACCTGCTTCACCCCCAGCACGCCGGCGATGCACACCATGCCGCCGTACAGGACCGAGAAAACGAAGAGCGAACGCGGGAACGCGGCCGGGGAACTGGGGAGAGAGTTATCCATCGCGCGGGACGCTAGCGAAAACCGCCACGCCGTCAAATGACTAGACCTCAAATGACTGGCGAGTGCGGCGCTCGCGTGTCATGTCGGTCGCTTGCGCGGCCGGGGGGCCACGCGTGTCAGTCAAAAATGCAGGGCGTCCATGGAAAGACTAGTCATCGGCCTTGCAGGCATCGCCGTCATTCTGGGCATCGCCGTGCTGCTGTCGAGCGACCGCCGCGCGATCCGCCTGCGCATCGTCGGCGCGGCGTTCGCGTTGCAGGCCGGGATCGCGGTGCTCGTGCTGTATTCGAGCTTCGGCAAGGTGGTGCTCGGCGAGATGTCCGGCGGGGTCGCCAATCTGCTGGGTTATTCGCAGAAGGGCACCGAATTCCTGTTCGGCAAGATGGCGACGCCCGAGATCGGCGGGCAAAGCTTCGCGATCGCCGCGCTGCCGGTGATCATCTTCTTCGCCAGCCTCGTCTCGATCCTCTATTATCTCGGCATCATGCAACTGGTGGTGCGCTGGGTCGGCGGCGGGATCGAGAAGGTCATCGGCGTCTCGAAGGTCGAATCGCTGTGTGCGGCGGCGAACATCTTCGTCGGCCAGAGCGAGTCGCCGCTGGTGATCCGGCCGTATCTGGCGGGGCTTACTCCGGCGCAGCTGTTCACCGTGATGACCAGCGGCATGGCCGGCGTCGCGGGGACGATCCTCGCCGCGTATGCGTCGATGGGCATCCGCATCGATTACCTGCTCGCGGCGAGCTTCATGGCCGCGCCGGGCGGGATCCTGATGGCGAAGATCATCATGCCCGATCGCGTCATGCCGCCCGAGGGCGAACTGGCGCTTGGCGATCTGCCGGGTGAATCGTCCGCCGGCGAACCGATGCCGCAGGCGACGCATGACGAGGAGAAGCCCGCCAACCTGATCATGGCCGCAGCCCAGGGCGCGCAGACCGGCGTGCGCCTGGCCGTCGCGGTCGGCGCGATGGTGCTGGCGTTCGTCGCCTTGGTGGCACTCGCGAACGGCCTCCTTGGCGGACTCGGCAACATGATCGGGCTGCCGGGCCTGAGCTTCCAGGGGCTGCTCGGCTATGTCTTCGCGCCGATCATGTTCCTGCTCAACGTACCGTGGAGCGAGGCGGGGATCGCCGGCGGGTTGTTCGGGCAGAAGATCGTGCTGAACGAGTTCGTCGCGTATATCTCGCTCGGTACGCAGACCGGCCTGAGCCCGCGGACGATCGCGGTCATCACATTCTCGCTGTGCGGCTTTGCGAACTTTTCGTCGATCGCGATCCAGATGGCGGTGACCGGGAGCCTTGCGCCGAACCAGCGGCCGATGATCGCCAAGCTCGGCCTGCGCGCGCTGGCTGCGGGGAGCCTCGCGAACCTGATGTCGGCCGCGCTCGCCGGTCTGCTGATCGGCTGAGCCGTCCGTCATCCTGACGAAAGTCAGGATCCAGGGTAACAAGCGCCGCCTTTCGTGGCTCTGGATCCTGACTTTCGTCAGGATGACG
>JAJNQF010000387.1 GCA_021154945.1 Sphingomonas sp. | reverse complement strand
CGGCGTGCCGATGACGGTCAAGGAATCGTTCGACGTCGCCGGCCTGCCGACCAGCTGGGGCGTCGGGGTCCACCGCGACAATGTCGTCGACAGCGATGCCTTGGCCGTCACGCGGTTGAAGGCGGCGGGCGCGGTGATCCTCGGCAAGACCAACGTGCCGGTGCGGTTGAGCGACTGGCAGGCGGACAACCCGATCTACGGCCGGACCAACCATCCGCTCGATCCGACGCTGACGCCCGGCGGCTCGTCGGGCGGTGCCGCGGCGGCGCTCGCGTCGGGCATGGTGCCGCTCGAACTCGGCTCGGACATCGGCGGCTCGATCCGCGTTCCGGCCGCGTTCTGCGGCGTCTGGGGTCACAAGCCGACCTATAGCGCGCTGTCGGACCTCGGCCACCGCGTGCCGGGGACGGATGGGGCCAGCGCGGTTCTCGGCGTGATCGGCCCGCTCGCGCGCAATCCCGAGGATCTGGCCGTTGCGCTCGATATCCTCGCCGATCTGCCTTTGCCACGCGCGAGCATCGACCTCGCACGGCCGCGTATCCTGCTGCTGACGGCGCATCCGTCGGCGCGCGTTGATGCGTCGATCGTCTCGGCGATCGAGCATGTCGGCGAGGCGCTGGGCCGCTCTGGCGCAACCGTTTCACATGCCGAACCACCAATCGACCTCGCCGCGCAACACGCCGACTACATGCGAATGCTCGGCATCGCGATGACCCGCGGCGGCCCGGCGCGTGACGGCAAGGTCGCGACGCTGTCGCACTGGTTCGACCTGCTCGATTCGCAGGCGCGGATGCAACGCGTTTGGGGTGCGTTGTTCGAAGAGTTCGACGCGGTGATCGCGCCGGCCAGCGGGGTGAACGCCTTCGCGCACATCGCCGAACGCAACGTCGCGCGACGGACGCTGTCGATCGACGGCGAGGATACCCCCTTCGGTGTCCAGTTCGCCTGGGCGGGGCTCGCCACCTTCCCCAATCTGCCCGCGACCAGCGTGCCCGTCGGGACCGACCCGCGCGGCCTGCCGATCGGCGTGCAGGTCATTACCAACCGTCACCGCGACCACGACGCGATCGCCGTCGCCGCGCTCGCCCACCGATTAAGCAGGAGCTGATCCGATGTCCGACCTCGACACCTTCCGGTCCGAAACCCGCGCCTGGCTCGCGGAAAACTGCCCGCCCGAGATGCGCAAACCCGTGCGCTCGGAGGACGACGTCTGCTGGGGCGGCCGCCAGTTCAAGCCGTCGCACCCTGCGCAAAAGGAATGGCTCGACAAGATGGCGGCCAAGGGCTGGACCGTGCCCGACTGGCCCAAGGCGTATGGCGGCGGCGGTCTGTCGCCCGCCGAGACCAAGATCCTGCGCGAAGAGATGGCGGCAATAAAGGCGCGCAACCCGCTCAATTCGTTCGGGATATCTATGCTCGGGCCAGCGCTGCTGAAATATGGCACCGAGGAGCAGAAGCTCGATCACCTGACCAAGATCGCGCGCGGCGAGATCCGCTGGTGCCAGGGCTATTCGGAGCCCAATGCGGGGTCCGATCTCGCCGGGCTTGCGACCTCGGCGGAGGACAAGGGCGACCATTATCTCGTCAACGGCCAGAAGGTTTGGACCTCCTATGCCGACAAGGCCGACTGGATCTTCTGCCTCGTCCGGACCGACAAGACGTCGAAGCAGGGCGGGATCAGCTTCGTGCTGTTCGACATGGCCTCGCCCGGCGTGTCGACCAAGCCGATCCTGCTGATCAGCGGCAATTCGCCGTTCTGCGAGACGTTCTTCGACAATGTGAAGGTGCCGAAGGTCAACCGCGTCTACGAGGAGAACAAGGGCTGGGACGTCGCGAAATACCTGCTCGGGCATGAGCGCGAGATGATCTCGGGGATGGGCCTGGCGTCGAGCGGCGGCAATCCGCTGATCGACGGCGCGATCGCCACTCTGGGGCTTGAGGGCGGGCGCCTCGCCGATCCGCTGCTGCGCGCGGCGATCGCGCTGTTCGAGGTGCGCGCGAAGGCGTTCGGAGCGATGTCCGAACGGTTCATCGACGAACTGAAGGCGGGCAAGGCGCATCCCGCCCAGCCGAGCATGATGAAATACTACGGCACCGAGCTGAACAAGGGCCGATACGAACTGATGATGGCGTCAGGCGGATCGGATGCGCTCGAATGGGACAGCGAGCGGTCGCGCGGCGGGGCGGTCCCGCGGTCGTGGCTGCGGACCAAGGCGAACTCGATCGAGGGCGGGACGAGCGAGATCCAGCTCAACATCGTCGCCAAGCGGATCTTGGAATTGCCTGCGTAATTCCCTCGCCCCTTCGGGGAGAGGGTGCCGCAGCGAAGCGCAGGCGGGTGAGGGGCAATGAGGCTCGGACGATCCGACCCAACAGCCCCTCATCCCTACCCTCTCCCCGACGGGGCGAGGGAGTAGAAGGACGAAGAAATGCCATTGTATCTAGACGACGACCAGACCGTTCTTCAGGACACCATCCGCGATTTCGTCGCCGAACACGCGCCGGTCAGCCACATGCGCGCGCTGCGCGACGCCGATGACAAGACCGGCTTCTCGCGCGACCTGTGGAAGCAGTTCGCGGAGATGGGCTTTACCGGCATCCTGATCGG
>JAJNQF010000385.1 GCA_021154945.1 Sphingomonas sp. | reverse complement strand
GGTCATCCTGTCGGCCGGGGCAGTGATGACGCCCAAGCTGCTGATGCTTTCCGGCATCGGCGATGCCGCCACGCTGAAGACGCTCGGAATCCAGACCGTCGTCGATCTGTCCGGCGTCGGGCAGAACCTGCAGGACCATGTTCTCGGCGCAGGCGTCAATTACGAAGCGAAGCGACCGGTTCCGCCGACGAACTACAACCACTCGGAAGTGTACATGTGGTGGAAATCGACACCGTCCCAGCCGGTGCCGGACATAAATGCGCTTTACGTCAGCGTGCCGTTCGCCACCAAGGAACTCAACCTTCAGCAGACCAATGGCTATGCCATCCTCTCGGGGGTCATGCGACCCAAGTCACGGGGAAGCGTACGGCTCACGTCTGCGGACCCCCGCGCCGTGCCGCTGATCGACCCGAACTACCTTGCGGTCGAACAGGACCTTGTCGCGTTGCGGGAAGCCACCAATCTGGCCCGCGCGATCGGCAACTCGGATGCCTACAAGGACATCCGCAAGACCGAGCTACTGCCGGGCCGTGCCGCGTTGTCGCCGGTGGAATACCGGGAGTTCCTCAAGAAGTCGGTCTCCACTTACTTCCACCCGGTCGGCACCGCCAAGATGGGAACGGACACCGGCTCGGTCGTCGATCCGCAGCTGCGTGTCCATGGCGTCGAAGGGCTGCGCGTGGCGGACGCCTCGGCCATGCCCACCATCACGACCGGCAACACGAACGCACCCTCGATCCTGATCGGCTGGCGCGCCGCCAGGCTCATCGCGGCCGCTGCCTGACAGCGTCAGCCGTCCGTCGCGACGCAGCTCATGAAGTTGCGCACGGCGGGCGGCACCGTCGCCGAACGCAGGTGTGATACCACCAGCTGCGCCTTGGGACCGTCTCCTGCAATCCGCGCATAGGTCACGCCCTGGGCATGCAGCCGGCACAGGGATTCGGGTACGAGAGCGACACCGACGCCGGCGGCGACCAGATTGACCGTGGAGGCCATCTGTGGCGCCTCCTGAGCTATCCGCGGGCTGAACCCTGCGTTGCGACACGCTGCAATGATGCTGTCGTAGAGCAGTCGGCCGTTCGCGCGGGGGTAGAGGATGAAAGGGTCGCCTGCGAGCTCCACCAACGCCAGCGTGTCCACTCCTGCGAGACGGTGCCGGGCCGGCAGAGCAATCCAGAGATCCTCGTCGGGGAGGCGACGACTGACCAGTCCGTCGGTCTCGCCGAGCGTGGGCCGGAGGAAAGCCACGTCCAACGTGGCGGACTGCAGGGATTCGAGGAGTTTCGCCGTCGTTTTCTCCTCCAGTGTGATCTTGAGCCCGGGATACGACTCTCGGAAACGACCGATGATGTGGGGCACGCGGGGATTGAAAGACGCCGAGCTCGTGAAACCGATCGAGATGCCTCCTATCTCCCCTTTCGCTGCGCGCCTGGCCGCCTCACCCGCTTGATCGGCAGCCTGCAGAGCGGCTTGCGCCAACGGCATGAACGCCACCCCCGCTTCCGTGAGTTCGACGCCGCGCGTCATTCGATGGAACAGCCGGACGCCGAGTTCATCCTCGAGCACCTTGATCTGTTGGCTTAGCGGCGGCTGCGCG
This sequence comes from Sphingomonas sp., assembly GCA_021154945.1. Lineage (GTDB taxonomy): Bacteria > Pseudomonadota > Alphaproteobacteria > Sphingomonadales > Sphingomonadaceae > Sphingomonas. The sequence continues at coordinate 1,547 of JAJNQF010000385.1, read as the reverse complement.
ATGCCCAGTTTCGCTGCAGCACGGGTGAAATGCCGTTCTTCGGCGATGGCCAGCGCGTAGCGGAGGTGACGGAGTTCCATATCTCAAACTAATCGAAAACTGCTTGCTGCGCTATTGGACGTTATGGGCGCCTAGTCGTATTTAGCATTGAGGTGCCGGAGGGCATCCGGTGGAGAGGCCATGCGAGCGTGATCCATTCGCTCGTGGCTCAGCGTCTCCTTTCCGCCGGTAACCCGATGAGCGCCGCCCGAGGACCAGGAGCGAGAGCATGAAGGTGGATTTCAGCCGTAACTTTATTGGCGGGACCTGGACCGATCCGATCGAGGGCACGACTATGCCGGTCTACGAGCCCGCGACGGGCAAGAGCTTCGGGTCGATCGCCGACAGCACCTCTGCCGACGTCGACCTGGCGGTCAAAGCCGCCCGCAGGGCCTTCGATGACGGAGCCTGGGGCCGGACAACGGCGACGGAACGAGGGCGCATGCTGACCCGGTTTGGCGATGCGATCCTCGCCAATGCGCCGGAGCTGTCCGCCATCGAAGCAAAGGATACCGGTAAGCCGAAGAGCGTAGCCGACGCGGACATCGTCGCGCTTGCGCGATACTTCGAATTCTACGGAGGTGCGGCGGATAAACTGCATGGCGAGACGATCCCTTATCTCGCCGGGTACCACGTCGGTGTTCTGCACGAACCACACGGGGTGACGGGACACGTCTTGCCGTGGAACTATCCGGCGCAGATGTTCGGCCGAACGCTCGCACCGTCGCTGGCCGTCGGCAATGCGACCGTTCTCAAGCCGGCGGAAGACGCTTGTGCGTCAGCGCTCCGACTGGTCGAGATCGCTGCCGAGGCCGGCTTCCCCGAGGGTGCGATAAACGTCGTCACCGGCAGGGGCCAGGTCGCCGGCGCGGCCCTGGCGGCACACCGAGGGGTAGACTTCATGTCCTTCACCGGATCGCCGGAGGTCGGACAGATCATCCAGAAGCTCTGTGCGGACCATTACATCACGTGCACGCTCGAACTCGGGGGCAAATCGCCTCAGGTCGTGTTTGCCGATGCGGATTTCGATGCCGCAATCCCGGTGATTGTGAAGGCGATCATCCAGAACAGCGGACAGACGTGCTCCGCCGGTAGCCGCGTGCTCATCCAGCGCTCCGTCTACGACGCGTTCGTCGAACGGCTGACGGACGCGTTCGCGAAGGTGCGGGTCGGAGCGCCGGCGATGGACATGGACTGCGGCCCGATCATCACTGCCAAACAGCAGAAGCGGGTACAGTCGTTCATCGATCGCGCACACGCCGATGGCGTTCCTCTGCTAGCGCAGGGCGTGATCGCCGACGGCGTGGACGCGGACGGCTTCTTCGTCCGCCCCAGTCTGTTCGGCCCGGTGCCCCGCGGCAACTTCATTGCGCAGGAAGAGGTTTTCGGACCGGTGCTCACCGTCCAGCCGTTCGAAGACGAGGCGGACGCGGTACGGCTGGCGAACGGAACCGAGTACGGCCTCGTCGCAGCGGTATGGACCCGCGACGGCGCGCGTCAGATGCGGC
>JAJNQF010000181.1 GCA_021154945.1 Sphingomonas sp. | reverse complement strand
AGGCCGAAACACAGCCTGGGCTCCCGCCTTCGCGGGAGAACAAGGAGGCGGGAGTCGGCACCTGCGTCATTCTCCGCTCGTCATTCTGCGCTCGTCATCCCCACCTTAGTCATCCCCTCCACGTCACCCCACGCTCATAATCACGCACGCCCGTCTCCCCCGCCGTCATCCCAGCGAAATCTGGGATCTCACCCTATGAATCCACGCGCTCGCCAAACGGGAGACCCCAGCTTTCGCTGGGGTGACGGGAAGGAGCGGGGCTGACGGAAGATGCGGGGATGGATGGGAAAGGAGTTGGTGACGGGAAGGGCCTGGGTGACGGTAAGGAGCTAGGCCAGCGGGAACTCGGACTGTGAGACTCGGGCGGCGGAAAGGCGCCGGAGTGACGCAGCGGACCCGTACGACGGCTACCGGCTGGAGCAAAGGTCAGAGGGCGGGAACGGAAAGAGGCCGGGCTTACAGGCAAGACCCCAGCCTAAACGCAACCCCACCCCCCATTCACCATTCCAAAGGACAATCGCGCTAATCCCGCCTCCATGCCGAGCGCCCCGCCCCCAACCCCAGTCCGTCCCGACGCCCCCACCGGCATCCCCCGCTCGACCTTCGCCCTCCTCGCCGCGTTCGCCGCGTTCGCGTTCACGATCATAGTCCCCACCGCGCTGCGTGACGGCGACACTGGCTGGCACCTCGCGACCGGCGCCTGGGTCGTCACCCACGCCCATGTCCCGACCACCGACCCGTTCTCGTTCACCGCCACCGGCCGGCCGTGGGTCGCGCACGAATGGCTGTCCGAACTGGCGATGTACGCGAGTTACCGCGCCGCCGGCTGGAGTGGCCTGATCGTCCTCATAGGCGCAGCGATGGCCGCGCTGTTCGCGCTCGTCGCCTATGAAATCCGCCGCTGGCTGAGCACGCGCGCCAGTATCCTCGCTCTGCTCCTGCTCGTCACCGGCCTGCTCCTGTCGTTACTGGCACGCCCGCACATCCTCGCGCTGCCGATGCTGGCCGGCTGGCTGATCGTCCTGCTGCACGCACGCGAGCGCGACCGACCGCCGCCATTGGGCGTCGCCTTACTCATGCTGGTATGGGCGAACGCGCATGGCAGTTTCGTGTTCGGGCTGGCACTGGTCGGCGTGTTCGCGCTCGAAGCGCTGATCGTCGCCGCCCCGTCCGACCGCCGTCGCGTCGTCCTGGGCTGGGGTTCGTTCGGTCTGGCCTGCGCTGTCGCCGCCACCGCGACCCCCGCCGGTTTCGACGGCCTCGTCTTCCCATTCTACGTCGACCGGCTGAAACTGCTCGCGCATCTCGACGAGTGGCAGCCCGCCGACTTCGCGACATTCTCCGGGTTCGAGGCGATCCTGCTCGCCACCCTCGCCTGCCTGCTCCTCCGGCCGGTGCGCATCCCACCCGTTCGGCTGTTCCTGTTGCTCGGCGTACTGCACCTCGCCCTGCAACATACCCGCCAGGAAATCGTCCTGGTCGTCGTCGGTATCCTGGTCCTCGCAGAACCGCTCGGCAAAGCCTGGACCACCAAGGCCGTGAGCTCACCAATACCACGCCGGGAGAGCCGATCGATCGGAATCCTGGTCCTGCTGCTCGCGATCGGCCTCGCAACCTACCGGATCGCGGTCCCCGTGGTGCGCGACGACAGCGCCGGCATCCCCGCCACCGCACTCCGCCATCTGCCGCCGCCGCTCCGCAACCAGCGCGTCTTCAACGAATACAGCTTCGGCGGGTCGCTGATCCTCGCCGGCATCCGGCCCTATATCGACGGTCGGTCCGACATGTACGGAGACCCGTTCACGCTCGACTATTTCAGGATCGCCGCGGGCGACGCCGAACGCTGGCGCGCGGCGAACGCAAGATGGCATTTCGGCTGGACGATCCTGCCGCCAGGCTCGCCGCTGGTCGGCTTGCTCGATCACGATCCCGCGTGGCGGCGCGTCTACACGGACGACACCGCGGTCATCCACCAGCCCGTACCCGCGCATCGGCCAACCCCTTGAGCCGACACGACGCGAAGGGTTTCCGAGGTCCGTCGCAACGCGTATAGCGTACCCGAACCATGACTCCTGTCACCCCTCTCCTGCCACCGGCGCACTGGCGCGATTTTCTTGCGTTGACCAAGCCGCGGGTGATGACGCTCGTCGTCTTCACCGGCCTTTGCGGCATGCTGGCCGCACCAGTCGGCGTACATCCTGTGATCGGCTTCACCGCGATCCTCTGCATCGCGCTTGGCGCGGGCGCGGCGAGCGCGCTCAATCAATGGTACGAGTCGGACATCGACGCGGTCATGCGCCGGACGCAGAAGCGCCCGCTGCCCGATGGCCGGATGGACCGCCAGGCGGCGCTGCATTTCGGTGTCGGCCTCGGTGCATTCTCGGTCCTGTTCATGGGGTTCGCGGTCAACGCGGTCGCCGCCGCGATCCTGACCGTCTCGATCCTGTTCTACGTGCTGGTCTACACCGTCTGGCTGAAGCGCCGCACGCCGCAGAACATCGTCATCGGTGGTGCGGCCGGCGCGTTCCCTCCGCTGATCGGCTGGGCGGCGGCGACCGGTGACGTCGCGCTGCTCCCGGTCCTGTTGTTCCTGTTCGTGTTCCTGTGGACGCCGCCGCATTTCTGGGCGCTCGCGCTGTTCATGAAGAGCGATTACGCCGCCGCGGGCGTACCGATGCTCCCCGTTGTGTCGGGCGAGCGCACCACGCGGACGCAGATCGGCCTCTACACGATCCCGATGGCGGCGGTCGCGATCCTGCCCTGGCCGCTCGGGCTGACGGGTGCGATCTACGGCATCGCCGCCGTCCTGCTCACCGGCTGGTTCGCGCTGCTCGCCGTCCGCGTCGCCAAGCGCACCACGCATGCCGACGATGCGATGAAACCGGAGAAGGCCTTGTTCAAATACTCGATCCTGTATCTGTTCGTGATGTTCGGCGCGCTGGTCGTCGACCGGTGGTTCGCATGAGCATCCCCGATCCCCTCCGCGAGGAAGACCTGATCCGTAGCCGCCAGCGCGGTCGTGCGCGCGTCATGGCTGTCCTGCTCGGCGCCTTCGTCATCCTCGTCTTCGCGATTTCGATCGCCAAGATCCGCGCGGGGATGCCGCACTGATGACCGGATGGAAGGCCATGTCGCGGACCAACCGCACGGCGGCGCTGGCGGTGCTCTTCATCTGCTTCATGACCGGGCTCGCCTGGGCGAGCGTGCCGCTCTACCGCCTGTTCTGCTCGGTCACCGGGCTCAACGGCACGACGCAGCGCGGGCTCGTCGCGCCCGGCGCGGTCGATCACAAGATCACGGTCGATTTCGACACCAACGTCAGCCCCAAGCTGCCGTGGAAGTTCGTGCCCGAGAATCGCTCCGACACGATCGACATCGGTGCGCGCGACATGGCGTTCTTCAAGGCCACCAACACCTCGACCAAGCCGCTGACCGGCACCGCGACCTTCAACGTCCAGCCCGCGCAGGCCGGCAAGTATTTCACCAAGATCCAGTGTTTCTGCTTCACGCAGCAGACATTGAAGCCCGGCGAAACCGTACGGATGCCGGTGATCTTCTTCGTCGATCCGAAGATCCTGACGGACCCGGATGCGGCCGATATCCAGACGATCACGCTGAGCTACACGTTTTACCCGGTGGATTCTGCCAAAACAGCCAGCTAGAACGCTGCGAAAGAACATAGGGGAGTACCGATGGCCGGCGCCAAGAACCATGATTACCATATCCTGCCGCCGAGCGTGTGGCCGCTGGTCGGCTCGTTCTCTGCGCTGATCATGGCGGTGGGCGGCATCATGTGGATGCACGGCGGGCATATCGACAAGCCCAATGGCGGCGGCTGGATCTTCTTCATCGGCCTCGCCGGGCTGCTCTTCACCTTCTACAGCTGGTGGGCGCAGGTTATCCAGGAGGCACGCGCGGGCGATCATACGCCGGTCGTGCAGCTCCATTTCCGCTACGGCATGATCCTGTTCATCGCCTCCGAAGTGATGTTCTTCGTCGGCTGGTTCTGGGCGTTCTTCGACTTCTCGCTGTTCCCGACCGCGATGACCTATGCCGACGGCAGCGTCACGCGTGCGGTCGAGGGCGGCGCCGCGATCGTCGCGCAATGGCCTCCGAAGGGCCTGACGGTGATCAACCCGTTCGAACTGCCGCTGCTCAACACGCTGATCCTGCTGACCTCGGGCACCACCGTGACCTGGGCGCATCATGCGTTGATCCACAATCAGCGCGGCGGCGAGAAGACCGGCCTTTGGGGGCTGATCGGCGTCGGCAACCGCGACGGCGTGCTCAAGGGCCTGTGGCTGACGGTGATCCTCGGCGCGCTGTTCAGCGCGATCCAGGCTTACGAGTACGTCCACGCACCGTTCCCGTTCAAGGGCATCAACTACGGCGCGGCATTCTTCATGGCGACCGGCTTCCACGGCTTCCATGTGCTGATCGGCACGATCTTCCTGATCGTCTGCCTGGTCCGCGCGTACCGCGGTGACTTCACCCCGAAGCAGCATTTCGGCTTCGAGGCGGCGGCGTGGTACTGGCATTTCGTCGACGTCGTGTGGCTGTTCCTGTTCGTCACCGTCTATGTCTGGGGCGGCTGGGGCGCACCCGTCCACGGCGGTTGAGCTTCTACCACCCCGTCCTTGGCCGCCACCCCGACCTCGGCAACCACCCCGGCGAAGGCCGGGGCCCAGTTGGAAAGGTTGCAGTAACGAAGCACCGTCCGCGGTTAGAGCCGTCCCCCAACTGGGCC
>JAJNQF010000180.1 GCA_021154945.1 Sphingomonas sp. | reverse complement strand
ACGTCTCCTTGCCGGCGCCCTCGTCCTTGCGCAGTTTCTTGCCCGCGACCGCCTCGTCACCCTCGGCGTCGAGCAGGTCGTCGGCGATCTGGAACGCGAGCCCCAGGTCATGCGCATAGCCGCGCAGCCCGACACGTCCCTCGGACGGCAGGCGCCCGAGGATGGCCCCTGCCTCGACCGACGCCGAGATCAACGCGCCCGTCTTCATCTGCTGGAGCCGCGTGACGGTGTTGAGGTCGAAGCGCGTCGACTCCGCCTCGATATCCATCTTCTGGCCGCCCGCCATGCCGTTCGGCCCGGCGGCGCGTGCGAGGTCGAGGACGAGTTCGATCCGCACGAATGGATCGGGATGGGTCGCCGGATCGGCGAGGATCTCGAACGCCATCGCGTGCAGGCAGTCGCCCGCCAGGATCGCCGTCGCCTCGTCGAACACCTTGTGCACCGTCGGCTTGCCGCGGCGCATGTCGTCATTGTCCATCGACGGCAGGTCGTCATGGATCAGCGAATAGACGTGGATCGCCTCGATCGCAGTCGCCGCCCGTGCGGAGCATTCGCGCGCCACGTCGAACAGATTGGCGGTCGCGAACACGAGCAACGGCCGCAGCCGCTTGCCGCCGCCGATCGCCGCATGCCGCATCGCGCGGTACAGGTCGCCGCGCGGATCGTCGGGAATCGCCAGCAATTCGTCGAACTGCCGGTCGATCTCGGCCGAAACCTCGGCAAGCGCCGCGGACAGCGCGGGAGGCATGTCGCTCACCGCGTCAGCCTGCCGCGAACGGACGGACGCCCGCGGGCTTGCCGTCGCCATCGAGCCGGATCGCCTCGATCCGCGCCTGCGCCGCATCGAGCCGGTCGGCACAACGCTGGCGCAGCTTGTTGCCGCGCTCGTACAGCTCGATCGCCTGCTGCAGCGGCGTATCGCCACTTTCCAGCTTCCCGACGATGAGCTCGAGTTCCTTCAGTGCATCCTCGAACGCGAGGTCTTCGATCGGCGTGTCCATGCCGGCCGCTATGGCGCAGGCACCGGACGAGGGTCAAGGACGTGGCGCCCGTGTTCAGCGCAACCGGTTCACCGTCCAGGTATACAGCACGGACACGCCGACCAGGCGGAAGTCGACCGCCGCCTGCATTCGGTGCGGCGAAGGATCGCGCGAATCATGCGTGACCAGCTGCAGGTCGACGGTCGGGTGGCGCACGGCGATGGCGGTCAACGCGATCACCCCTGCGAGCACCAGCATTCCCTTACGATTCCGCATCCTGTCCCCCCCGGCAATGCGCGCGATCATGTCGCAAATCGCCTTCGCCGACAAGTCGCCCGGCGGGCAGACGATGGGCAGACGGCGGTCAGGCGGCGATGCACACCGGCGGCGCCTCGCGCGCGCGGTCGCGCCCCGCCGCCTTTGCCGCGAACAACGCACGGTCGGCGCAGTTATAGAGCAGCTTCCAGTCCTTCTCGTACAGCAGGGGCCCGGTGCACGCGCCGATGCTCGCGGTCACCACGATGTCGAACGGCATACGCTGGCTGCGCAGGCGTTCCAGCACGGCGTCGGGCGCGATGGCACTGGTCGCGTCGAGCAGGATCGCGAACTCCTCGCCGCCAATCCGCGCCACCAGTGCGTCGGGCGGCACCGCGTTGCGCAGCGCCCGCGCCACCACCCGCAGCACCTCGTCGCCGCCGTCATGGCCGATCCTCTCGTTGACGCGCTTGAAGTGATCGACATCCGCGATCAGCAGCATCTGGTCGCCCGGCCGCCCGATCGCCTGCGCCAAAAACGCGCGCCGATTGAGCAGCCCGGTCAGCGGCTCGGTATCCGCCAGCAGCCGTGCGGCGATCTCCTGTTCGCGCGCCGTATCACGCTCGACGCTGAGCAGCCGGATCCGGTACGCGATCGCCAGGCTCGACAGCATCGATTCGAGCGCCATCGACAGGATCGTCGAATTGTCGAGCCAGATGCTCCACGCGAGCAGTTCGAAGGCATTGGCGACGCGCAGCGCGGCCACCACGATCGGTACGCTCCACGCCAGCGCGAACAGCCACAGGAAATTGCTCCGCGCGCGCCAGGCCCGGAAGAGGACGACGGGTATCAGCACCAGCAGCGCGAGGTACGCACTCGCCAGCAGCGTATCGAGCATATGGAAATGCCACGGCGCGAAGGCCGCCCATACCAGCCCGGTGAACAGCAACGCCGCCATCACCATCGGACTCGCCGGGCGCAGCCACCCGGCGAACACCGCGCGCTCGAAGAAGGTGCGCGCGAACAGCAGAGCGGCGGCGGCGGAACCGGCGAGGAACAGCGCGTTCAGCCGCTGGCGATCATTATTGTCCAGCCCCGGCAGCATCTGCCCGAGCGCCCCCGACGAGGTCAGCGCATAGGCGAGCAGGCACAGCACCAGCAGGCAATAGGCCGGCTGGAACGCCTGCCTCAGCGCGCCCCACAGCGCGAGATTGTAGACGATCAGCGCGATCGCCATGCCGCCGAAGCCGCCGTACAGCGCCGCCAGCAATATCTCGGTAGTGTCGCGCTGGTCGTGGCTCGCGATCGCCGGGCCGAGTATCAACCCGCGCAGGTTCGCCGCGCCCTCGACATGCCAGAGCAGCCGGACCGGCGTCGCATCGTGTCGCGGCAATGGCTGGACGATCACCGCGCCGAGCCCGAGCGAGCGCCCGGCGGTGCGCGAGGTGAAGCCGGTCCGGCGGATCGACCCGTCGGCATACAGCACGAACAGCGTGACCCGGTTCACCCAGGTGCTGCCGATTCGTACGGTAGCGTCGTCGCCGTCGACCGTCGGCAGGCGCTGCGACAGGATCCAGAAGTCGCCGCCGCCGAACCGCGTCTGCGGGGTGGCGCAGTCGAAACCGGCCGGCTCGGCGAACAGCGCGGCCGCCGTCTGTCCGGGCAGCGCGGGGCGGACGCATACCGCAAGCGGCGTTCCGGTGACCGCGACGGCCGGCGCGGCGACGGCAAGCCCGAACGCCAGCGCGAGCGCACCGATCATCCATCGCAGCCATGCCAAGCGTTCCATGCCCCGACGCTAGCAACGCTTCCCCAATTATCGGTAAACGTTAGTGCCGGCCCTACTGAATCCTCCCCCGCCAGGGGGAGGTGGC
>JAJNQF010000366.1 GCA_021154945.1 Sphingomonas sp. | reverse complement strand
GATCGTCGTCGGGCGCAACACCGAACGCTGGGGCACCAAGCCGATCTTCCTGGTCGCGTTCGGCTTCCTGGCGGCGCGCGGCGCGCTCTACACCGTGTCGAACGATCCGTGGTGGCTGGTCGGCGTGCAGGCGCTCGACGGGATCGGCGCGGGGATCTTCGGCGCGCTGTTCCCGGTGATCGTCGCCGACCTGACCAAGGGATCCGGCCGGTTCAACGTCAGCCAGGGCGTCCTGTCGAGCGTGTTCGGCCTGGGGGCGGCATTGTCGGCGACGCTGGCCGGATCGATCATCGTCTGGGCCGGATACAGTGCAAGCTTCCTGACGCTCGCCGGGATCGCGGCGGCGGGGTTCGTGCTGTACCTCACCGCCATGCCGGAGACACACAAGTGACCCACCCTTCCTCCATCACATGGGTGCACATCGGCGATCTGCACATGGACGAGGCGAACGGCTGGCAAAGCCGCGACCGGCTCGCCGCGATCGTCGCGGAGATCAACGCGCATATCGGCGACGCCGCGGACTTCGTCTACCTGCCCGGCGACAATGCCAATCACGCGACGGCCGAACAATACGGGGTCATCACCGATACGCTCGCCCCGCTGCGCCTGCCCTACCGGGTCATCCCCGGCGATCACGATTTCGAACTCGGCGATCTCGCGCATTACTACGCCGCGTTTGCCGAAGCGAACCGGCCCGAGGTCGAGGTCATCGCCGGGCATCGCTGCATCTTCCTCGATATCGTCACGGCGGGTGCGGGCGGCCCAGATTTTCGGCTGACGATGCACCATCGCAACCGCCTGCTCGAGGAACTCGCGCGCGCCGAGGCGGAACAGCAGACGCCGGTCGTGTTCATGCATGCCTACCCCGGCGACCTCGCCGCGGATGGCGAGGATATCGCCCGCATCTTCGCCGACGCCCGCGTCGCCTTCGTCGATACCGGGCATACGCATTACAACGAGCTGCTCAACGACGGACGGGTCGTCTACGGCGCAACGCGTTCGACCGGCGAGATCGAGGAAGGCGGCGGCAAGCCCGGTTTCTCGATCGTCACGCTCCACGGCCGCGTGCCGAGCTGGCGGTTCAAGGAGACCGGCGGCGACTGGCCGTTCGTCCAGATCGTCGCGCCAGCCGACATCCGGCTCGTGACGCGCCCCGCCGATGCCACGCAGGCCCCGCGGCCGGGCGAGGTCGAGATCGTCGCCAAGCTGTTCGGCGGCACGACACAGCCGGTGATGCTGTCGGTCAACGACGGCATCGCCCAGCCGATGCTCGCCGTGTCGGGCACGGCGCTCTGGTCGTTGCGCATCACGCTCGACGCCGGGCTCCACCGCGTTGCGGCCAGCGTCGGCACGGACCGCGACACGGTCGAAATGCTGGTCCGTGGCGAAGCGGATATCCCGCGGCGCGGCGTGCCGATCGCGCCGGGTCGCGATCTCCACAGCATCGGCGCATGGCCCGAGCACGGCATCGCCGGCACGCAGCTCGGCCCGAACAAGAACGGGAAGCACTGGTGATCCTCGCGACCGGCGCCACCTGGGGTATTTGCGCCGCCTCGACCGCTGCAGTGATCGCACGACCGTTCCGCTGGCCGGAGGCGATCTGGGCGGTGGCAGGGGCAGCTTTGCTTCTGCTGTTCGGGCTTATGCCCTTTCCCGCGGCGCTCCATGCCGTCGAAAAGGGTATGGACGTCTATCTGTTCCTGATCGGCATGATGCTGCTCAGCGAGGTGGCGCGCGCACAAGGGCTGTTCGACTGGGTCGCGGCGACCGCCGCGATCCACGCAAAGGGATCTACCGCACGGCTGTTCGCGCTGGTCTACGTCACCGGCATCGTCACGACGACCTTCCTGTCGAACGACGCGACCGCGGTGGTGCTGACCCCGGCGGTCTATGCCGCGGCAAAGAAGGCGAAGGCCGACCCCCTGCCGCTGCTGTTCGCCTGCGCGCTGATCGCCAATGCGGCAAGCTTCGTCCTGCCGATCTCCAACCCCGCCAACCTCGTCCTCTACGGTGGCAAGATGCCGCCGCTCGGCCAGTGGTTCGCCTCGTTCGCGCTGCCATCACTGGCGTCGATCGTCGTCACCTTCGCCGTGCTGCGCTGGCTTGAGCGCACGCGGCTGGCAGGCAGTTGCACCAGCACGGTTGAGCGCACCCCGCTGACCGCGGGCGGCAAGGCCGCATTCGTCGGGATCGTCGCTACCGCGATCGTGCTGCTCACTGTATCCGCGCTCGATATCGAACTCGGCCTGCCAACCGCGATCGCCGGTATCGTCACGACGCTGGCGGTCTGCACGATCGCCCGGTCGTCGCCGGTTGCGCTGCTGCGCGATATCTCGTGGAGCGTGCTGCCGCTGGTCGCGGGACTGTTCGTCCTGGTCGAGGCGCTCGACTTGACCGGCGTGATCGCGTGGGTCGCGCACGCGATCCGCACCGCGTCGGCCGATCCGGCGCAGGCGTCGGCGGTATCGGGGACGATCCTGGCGTTCGGATCGAACCTGATGAACAACCTGCCCGCGGGCCTGGTTGCCAGCACCGCGGTTGCCCAGGCCCAGCCACCCAAGCTGGTCGTCGACGGCTTGCTGATCGGCGTCGACCTTGGCCCCAATCTGTCCATCACCGGCAGCCTGGCGACGATATTGTGGTTGCAGGCGATCCGGCGGGAGGGCGAGGATATCGGGTTCTGGCGGTTCCTGAAGGTCGGCGCGGTGGCGATGCCGCTGGCGCTGATCGCTGCCCTAGGTGCCAGGATTACCCTGGGATGACACGGGATCGCATGACGCACGATAGCATGACGCGCGATCGGATGTGGCGTCGCCTGCTGATCGCCCTGTTCGTCGCCGTGGTCGCATTCACCGGCTACCATGCGGCGCGCACCGTCAGCGACGCGATCTACTGGAACGCGCACCGTGACGAACCGATCGAGCGCTGGATGACGATCGGGTACGTCGCGCATTCGTACCATGTGCCACCCCACGTCTTGCACCGCGCGCTGAACCTGCCCCCGGCACCCGATCGCCGTCCGCTCGGCCGCATCGCGCAGGACACCGGGCAAACAATGACGCAGATCGACGGCAAGCTCACCTACGCGATCGTCCACGCCCGGCCGCCCTATCCGCCCCCCGCCCCGCCTTCACGGTCTTCCCCGCCGACGAGCGCGAAGCCGTGACCGACCAGCTGCTCGAACTGCTGACGACCTACGGCCTGCCCGCGCTCTTTGGCGCGATGGTGCTGGCGGCTGCGGGGCTTCCTTTCCCCAGTTCGTTGACGCTCATCGCAATGGGATCGTTCGTCGCGCAGGGCGAACTGAGCTTTTGGCCGGTCGTGCTTTCGGGTGCGGGCGGCGCCGTGCTCGGCGACCAGATCGGCTATGCATTTGGCCGTTACGGGGGCCGCCCGCTTCTTGCTGCCGTGACGACGCGGATCGGCGGCGCTGACAAGGTGGCGCAAGCGGAGACCTACTCGCGCAAATGGGCAGGCTGGGGTATCTTCTTCAGCCGCTGGCTGATCGGCCCGCTCGGACCCTGGATCAACGTGACAAGCGGCCTCACGCAATACCCCTGGGGATGGTTCATCCTGCTCGACGTTGCCGGCGAACTGCTCTGGCTTCTCATATACGTCTCGCTGGGACGCCAATTTAGCGATCAGGTTCAGACCGTGGCGAGCTTACTCGGCAATCTCACCTGGGTCGTCGTAGGCCTTCTTGCCGCAGCGTTTTTGGGATCGAAGCTGTTCGGGAAAAGAAAAGCAGAAGTAACTTCAAAAGTAACGGTTTGAAGACCGATTATCCCCGGTCGATCTAAACGGCTCGGCGAAAAAGGTCAGACGACCCAACAAACGACATTCGAACGACGATTTCCGCTCCCCAACTTCGGCCGTTCGTTCAGATATGCAAACTTGCGATAAAACGTTTCGACTGCCGTCATTACGGGGCACTCTCCGATGCCCTCGTTAGAGCGGTTTCCGGCCAGATTGAATCGTTGGGGATTCACCGGGCGGCCGTTTTCTGATTCACGATCCGCGCCGGCGAAGGAGGCTGGCGCGAATGGGTCGAGCTTTATCGCGTGATCTGCGAGACCGCGTCGTTGCGGCTGTGGAAGGTGGGCTATCGTGTCGACAGGCGGCGGATTGGTTCGGCGTCAGCGCGGCCAGCGCGATCCGCTGGCGGCAACTGGTGCTCGCCCATGGCACGCCAGCGGGCAAGATCAGGGGCGGCGACCGTCGTACGGCGAAGATCGAAGACCATGCCGCGTTCATCCTGGAGGCGATCGAACAGCAGCCCGATCCGACGCTGGCGGAGTTGCGGGAGATGTTGGCCGAGCGTGGCGTGACCACCAGCATCGCCACGCTCTGGCGCTTTTTCGCCCGGCACGGGATCACGCGCAAAAAAAGACCGGCCATGCGAGCGAGCAGGACCGGCCCGACGTCCTGAAGCGTCGCGAGGAATGGTTCGACGGACAGCTCGACCTCGATCCCGACACGCTAGTCTTCATCGACGAAACCTGGGCCTCGACCAACATGGCCCGCCGCCATGGACGATGTCGACGCGGCCAGCGATTGCAGGCCGGCATTCCCTTCGGCCACTGGAAGACCACCACCTTAACAGCCGGCCTGCGCCGCACCGGCACGGTCGCGCCATGGGTGCTCGACGGGCCGATGAACGCCGATGCGTTCCTATCCATGTGACCCGTGTCCTCGAGCCCGAACTGGATCGCGGTGACGTCGTCATCATGGACAACCTGTCGAGCCACAAGACACCGGCCGTGCGCGCGGCCATCGAGAGTGTCGGCGCGACGCTCCTGTTCCTCCCGCCGTACAGCCCCGACTTCAACCCGATCGAACAGGCCTTCTCCAAGCTCAAGGCGCACCTGCGTAAGGCTGCCGAGCGCACAATCCATGGCCAATGGAAC
>JAJNQF010000018.1 GCA_021154945.1 Sphingomonas sp. | reverse complement strand
GGCGCCGCCTTGCCCAGCCGCGCGAGGCGATAGAGGACGGCGATATAGGCAGTCAGCAGCACCGCATAGACCGCCAGATACAACGTCAGCGAACTCGCCACCATCGCGCTGCCGACCGGGCCGACCGCGTCGGCGGTGCGCAGCACCCCGGTGACCAGCCACGGCTGGCGTCCGATTTCGGTGACATACCAGCCCGCGAGCGTCGCGACCCAGCCGCTGAAGGTCATCGCGACGAGCGCGCGCGCCAGCCAGCGCGGCATCGCATCGACCCCGCGCCGCCGGATCGTCCAGGCGGCGAGCCACGACAGCGCCAGCATCAGGACGCCAATCCCGACCATGACCCGGAAACCCCAGAACAGCGGCCCGACCGGCGGGTGGTTGCCCGGATAATCGTTGAGCCCGGGGACGACGCCCGCCGCTTCATGCTTCAGGATCAGGCTGGCGCCCGACGGCACGGCCACTTCCAGATGGTTCGTGCGCGCCTTTTCGTCGGGGATCGCGAACAGCACCAGCGGCACATGGCTGCGTGTTTCCCAATTCGCCTCCATCGCCGCGATCTTTTGCGGCTGATGCTCCAGCGTGTTGAGCCCGTGCATGTCGCCGACGAAAATCTGCACCGGAATCAGCAGCGCGGCGGCATAGACTGCGGCTTTCAGGGTGCGCTGCACGCCTTCGCCGCCGCCGTCCTTCAGCCAGCGCCACGCCGACATGCCGGCGATCAGGAAGGCGACGGTCAGCGCCGAGGCGATCAGCATATGGGTCAGCCGGTACGGCATCGACGGGTTAAAGATGATCGCCCACCAGTCGGTGGCATGGACAACGCCGTCGCGGATTTCATAGCCGACCGGGGTCTGCATCCAGCTGTTGAGGACGATGATCCAAAAGGCCGACAGCGTCGTGCCGCCCGCAACCAGCAAGGTCGCCAGCGTGTGGACCCAGTTCGGCACCCGGCTGAACCCGAACAACATGATGCCCAGGAACACCGCCTCGAGGAAAAAGGCGGTGAGCACTTCATAAGCGAGCAACGGCCCGGCGACATTGCCGACCTTTTCCATATAGCCCGGCCAGTTGGTGCCGAACTGGAAACTCATCGTGATCCCCGACACGACCCCCATCGCAAAGCTCAGCGCGAAAACCTTCACCCACAAACGGTAAGCGTCCATCCATGCGCCGTCGCGGGTGCGGTTATACGCCAGCTTGAAGCCGAGCAGCGCCCAGCCAAGCGCGATCGTGATCGTCGGGAACAGGATATGGAAACTGATGTTCGCGGCAAACTGGATGCGCGCGAGGATCAGCGGGTCAACTCCGTCCATCGTCAAGTCCCCCCGTTTTTGTCGAGCGAAGCCTGTCCCGAGCTTGTCGAGGCGGTCGAGACACCCTTCCCGCGGCCGAGCATGCGGTCCTTGAACTCGAGGGCCTTTACCACACGCTCGCCCAGCCGCAAAAGCTGAAGCAGCCGTTCGGTGTCGAGCCGCTCCATTTCGGCATACCAGTCGGTCAGCAGCTCGATCTGTTCGTGCATCGCCGCGATGCGTTGCTGCGCGAAACGGTCGCCGGGGTCGGTCGCGGGCTCCATCAGCAAGGTGCGCAGCGTCGTCAGCGTCGGGTCGATCTCGCGCTTCTTGCGCTCCTCGACCAGCGTGCGAAAGATCGCCCAGACGTCGCGCGGGGTCTCATAATAGTCGCGCCGGTCGCCGGGCAGATGCTTCAATTGCACCAGGCGCCAACTTGCGAGCTCTTTCAGCCCCATCGAAACGCTGCCGCGCGACAGGCTCAGCGCCTCGCTGATCTCCTCGGCATGGCGCGGCGCGTCGGCCAGGAACAGCATCGCGTAAATCTGTCCGACGGTGCGGTTGATCCCCCAGCGGCTCCCCATCTCGCCGAAATGCAGGACAAACGCCTGCGCTAGCGGGGAGAGCCGGAACGGCGGAGACGAGGAGTCGGGGGTGGGGGATGGTTCCACGCGACTCGCATAGCAGTGAGTTTCTAAAGTTTCAATAATTATTGAAACTTCATCGCGGCGGGTCACGCCACGCGGCACCTTCGCCAACTTCGGCAATTTCGTTGCGATGCAACAAGGCTTCTGCTACGGGCGCGACCGATCGCGGCGCCCCCGGCGCTGCCCCCTCCCTATCCAAGGCCCTCTTTCGCATGTCTCTGCGCAATATTGCGATTATCGCACACGTCGATCACGGCAAGACCACCCTCGTCGACCAGCTGTTCCGCCAGTCGGGCACCTTCCGCGACAACCAGCGCGTCGAAGAGCGCGCGATGGATTCGAACGATCTCGAAAAGGAACGCGGGATCACCATCCTTGCGAAGTGCACCAGCGTCGAGTGGGGCGAGGGCGCCGATCTGACGCGCATCAACATCGTCGATACGCCGGGTCACGCCGACTTCGGCGGCGAGGTCGAGCGCATCCTCAGCATGGTCGACGGCGTCATCCTGCTGGTCGACGCCGCCGAAGGCCCGATGCCGCAGACCAAATTCGTCACCGGCAAGGCGCTCGCGCTCGGCCTCAAGCCGATCGTCGTCGTCAACAAGATCGACCGCAGCGACGCGCGCGCCGCCGAAGTGCTCGACGAAGTGTTCGAACTGTTCCTCGCGCTCGAAGCGAATGACGAACAGCTC
>JAJNQF010000316.1 GCA_021154945.1 Sphingomonas sp. | reverse complement strand
GCGATCATGGGCGGGATGCGGACCGACGTATCGGTCACGATCTTCCTGTCCGATCCCGACACCTACGAGGGCGGTGAACTGGTGATCGAGTCCGCGGCGGGCGAACAGGACGTGAAGCTGGCGGCAGGCGATGCCGTGGTCTATCCGACGACCGCGCTGCACCGCGTGGCGCCGATCGTTTCCGGCGAACGACTGGCCGCGGTGACCTGGGTCCGCAGCCTGATCCGCGATGCCGACGCCCGCGAGCTGCTGTTCGATCTAGAAACCGCCCGGCACGCGCTGTTCGAGCAGTTGGGCAAGACCCCGGAACTGGACCTGCTGGCGAAGACGCAGTCCAATCTGCTCAGGCGCTGGGCAGAAGATTAAGACGGAGCCAGGGTGCGATGTTGATGCCACAGTTCCCGACCGTCCCAAGCCACTGGTCGCGGACTCAACGGCCGATCTTGACGCGAAGCCCTACCACGACGGCGTCCTCGAGCTGCGTGTCGCCTCCGGGGTTCACGACATATTGCAGATCCGGCTGGACGCTCAGCCACGGCGTCAGCACCGCGTTATAGACCGCCTCCACCACCAGTTCGTGCGCGTCACGCACGCCGCCGTCCCCGGATTGGTCGCGTCGATAGCGATCGCCGAACCCGGCGGAGGCGAAGGACACGCCGACCTGGTCGTCAGGACGGTCCGGTGCGATGCCGGTATGGACCAGCCCCCCACCGAGATACCGTCCGATGCGATTGAACCGAGTGTCGGCGACGCCGAAGCGCAGCCATCCCGCCAGACCGTGCGCATCGTCGGCGCGCGAGCCGACCAGCCGGTGCTCGGCGAACACGTACGCGCCTTTGTTCCCGCGTCGAGGCGCGGCGGGAT
The DNA here is from genome assembly GCA_021154945.1 of Sphingomonas sp. Lineage (GTDB taxonomy): Bacteria > Pseudomonadota > Alphaproteobacteria > Sphingomonadales > Sphingomonadaceae > Sphingomonas. Next base: position 8,268 of record JAJNQF010000316.1, on the reverse strand, counting down.
CGGACGACCGGACATCGTCGAACCGGGCGGTGTATCCCCAGACCCCGATCGCCGCCTTCGTCCCGCGATTGAGATAATCGACTTCGCCGACGACAAGCGCACCGTCCCGCGAAGACAGCGCGATCGCGGTGCGCCGGGGATGCGCGGGATCGCCGGGGACGCCGTCGAGCACCGCGACACGCCCCAGCCAATGCTCGGCGAGCTTCATTTCGCCCCGGACCGCGAGCGACGTCACCGGGAAGATCGACGGACCGCGTCGCCCCGACTGCGAAAAATCAGGGCCGATCCCATGCGACGAGATCAGGAACAGCCCGCCACTCTGCGTCGTGTCGAATTCGGAGTTCAGGTTGTACAGGCCGAGCTTGATCGCGGCGTTGCGACCGACGTCCTGCTCGACCCATGCCTCGAACAGCCGCGCCGCCCGCACATTGGTCTCGATGTTCGATATCCCCTGCGCGTCGCCGACCAGATCGCCCGACAGCGACGCACCATTGTCATAGATCCCGTACAGGAACAGCCGCGCGCCGTGCCATCCGACCAGGCGGTCCGCGTCGATCGCCACCTGGAGATCGAGATTGTCGAGGTACCGCGTGCCGCGCGCGATCCCGCCCGAGACGTTGCTGCGGATATCGGCGACATACACCGCCGACAGCGTGACCGGCGTATCGGAGCGTTCGTTGGCCGAGCGCGGATAGCCGGTCGGCCGCTCGTCCTGCGCATAGGCCGGCGCCGCGAATCCAAACACCAGCACCAGCGCGGCAATCCGCCGGATCACACGACATCGTCCAGGCTGAACCGATCCGCATCTTCGTCATACGCGAACACCTCGGCATAGCGGCCCCAATGCGTCGCGGTCCGCAACGTCTCGTCCGCGTAGTCCTCCGACATATGATCCTCCAGCTCGTCGCGGAACCGGCGCGCGGGGGCGACATGCCCGCTGCGCTCGTCGAGGATGCGGCGGATGTGCTGCGCGAGCGGGACGTGTGCGAGCAACGCCTGTGCGAACAGCGCCTTGCGCGTGTCGACGTCGGCCTGCGCATAGCGTCGCGCGGCCGGCGTCAGGAGAATATCCGCCCCCTGCAACTCGGCGAACCGCAGCAACTGGAGCGTCTCCGCCATCGGAAACAGATCGTCGACCTCCAGCTGGAGCTGATCGGCGAGATCGGCCATCGCCGCGCGGCCGTCGAACGGGCTGGCGTCGACTTCCTCGATCAACCCGGCCAGCGCGTTGGTCGAGACGCGCGGCAATACCATCTGGATGCCGGTGCCGGGGAACAGCCCGTCGCGGACCGGCTCGGCCGGCGCACGCGCGGTCATCTGCGCATAGATGTCGTCGACCAGCTTGCGGAAGGCGGGATCGAGCCGGTCGCGCGGTTGCGGCAGGTCGACCCTGATCTCGGCGGCGACGCGACCGGGGTTGGACGAGAAGACGAGGATGCGGTCGCACATCAGCACCGCCTCCTCGATATTGTGCGTGACGATCAGGATCGACTTGATCGGCATCCGCCCCTCCGCCCACAGATCGAGCAGGTCGGTGCGCAAGGTCTCGGCGGTCAGCACGTCGAGCGCGGAGAAGGGCTCGTCCATCAGCAACAGCGACGGATTGACGACGATCGCGCGCGCCAGCCCGACGCGCTGCCGCATCCCGCCCGACAATTCCTTAGGATAGGCGTTCTCGAACCCGTCGAGACCGATCAGGTCGATCGCCGCGAGCGCGCGCGTGCGGCGCTCGTCCGCCGGAACGCGCTGCGCCTCCAGGCCAAGCTCGACATTCTGAAGCACGGTCAGCCACGGGAACAGCGCAAAGGTCTGGAAGACCATGCTGATCGTATGTGCGGGACCGTCGGGAACGTCGGCGAACCGTACGCTCCCTTCGTCGGGCCGGATCAGCCCCGCGATCGAACGCAACAAGGTCGACTTGCCCGAGCCCGAGCGACCGAGCAGCCCGACGACCTCGTCCTCGTGCAGCGTCAGGCTGACGTCTTCGAGTACCGGCGCGCCGCCATCGCCGCGGCCATAGCGATGACTGACGTGCTCGACCCGAACGAGCGGGCGGCTGGCCGGAGCGCGGAGGAATGCTGTTGCCATGTCTTGTCCTTTCGACATCAGGCGAGCCGGAGACGGCGTTCGGCAAAGGCGTACATCGGACGCCAGACGAGCCGGTTGAAGGCGATCACGAACATCGACATCACCGCGATGCCGAGCGCGACGCGGGGATAGTCGCCGGCCTCGGTCGCCTTGGCGATGAACGTGCCGAGCCCGTGCGCCTCGACCTTCTGCGTCCCCCACGAGACCGCTTCGGCGACGATGCTGGCGTTCCACGATCCGCCCGATGCGGTCAGCGCGCCGGTGACGTAATAGGGAAACACGCCGGGCAGCGCGACCTGTCGCCACCATTGCCAGCCGCGAACGCCGAACATCCCCGCCGCCTCGCGCAGGTCGGTCGGGATCGCGCTGGCACCGGCGATGACGTTGAACAGGATGTACCACTGCGTCCCCAGGATCATCAGCGGCGACAGCCAGATGTCAGGCGACAACCGCCAGTGGACGATTCCGATCACCGCGAACGGGAACAGGACGTTGGCAGGGAACGCCGCGAGGAACTGCGCGACGGGTTGCAGGCGCTCCGCCCATTTGGGGTTGAGGCCGATCCAGACGCCGATCGGCACCCAGACGAGGCTGGCGAGTGCGATCAGCACGACGACCCGTAGCATCGTGATACAGGCCAGCCCGAACACCGCGACCGCATCGCTGAGCCGCAGCGTCGCGAAGACATAGCGTCCCGCGAGCCAGAGCGCGGCGACCACCGATACCAGGACCAACGCCTGCCACAGCCGTTCCAGCACGATGCTCGGTTCGTGGACGCGGCGCTCACGCGGGCGCGCCCTGCCCCGGTCGAGCGTCAGCAGGAGCCGGCCGAGCGCGGTGACCGGCGCGAACAGCACGGGCAACAGGCGCGTGCGGCGGAACAGGTCGTAGGCCCAGGACTGTGGCCGCTCTGTGCTGGCGGTCTGTTCGAACCGGAAGCGGTCCGCCCAGGCGACCACCGGCCGGAAGACCAGCTGGTCGTACAGCAGGATGACGATCCCCATCGCGACCACCGCCAGACCGATCGCGCTGAAATCCTTGCGGGCGATCGCGAGCGCCAGCCATGAGCCGACCCCGGGCAGTGTTACGGTCGTGTTCCCGACCGTGATCGCTTCGGACGCGACGACGAAGAACCAGCCGCCCGACATCGACATCATCGCGTTCCAGACCAGCGACGGAGTCGCGAACGGCAGATCGAGCCGGAGGAAGCGGCGCACCGGCGACAAGGCGAAACCGCGGGTCACCTCGTCCAGGTCGGACGGCACCGAGCGCAGCGACTGATAGAAGCTGAACGCCATGTTCCACGCCTGGCTGGTGAAGATCGCGAACACCGCCGCCAGCTCCACGCCCAGGATCTGGCCGGGGAACAGCCCCATGAAGGCAGTGACGGTAAAGGTCAGGAAGCCGAGGATCGGCACCGATTGCAGGATGTCGAGCATCGGCACGATGATCTGCCCCGCGCGGCGGCTGCGCGCGGCCAGCGTCGCGACGACCAGCGTGAAGACCAGGCTCGCCGCGAGTGCTGCGAACATCCGGATCACCGTGCGCAACGCATAATAGGGCAGATAGCGCGGATCGAGCGTGACCGGCTCGACCCGCAGGCGCGACAGCGGCTCGGCCACGCCTTCGGCGCCGCGGACCAGCAGCGCGGCGACACCAATCAGCAGCACCAAGGCGATGAGGTCGGCGCGGTTGGGCTGCGTCAGGCGGAGGATGCGCGAGAACGAGCGGACTGGGCCGGCAGTCGCTACCGTATCAGTCGCCATGCCATTCCTCCCCGCCGACGGGACGCGCTAGCGTCGCCGCGTGACAGGCGCGCGTCATGCCGAGCGCTCGGCCACGGCACGGGATCCGCGCGCCGCCCATCCTCGCAGGATGCGGCCACGGTGAAGCGGCGCGACGGCCAGCGCGGCGTGAATGGCGCGATCATGCTGGATCGTGCGGAAAACGATATTGGTCATCATGCGTCTCTTCCGGGCTCGTGGGCCAAGTCCGGGACAGACGCTCAGCCGGATCGCACTCGCGATTCGTGAACGGCGTGCCCGAACCCGGGACGTCCAGCCGTGATCGTCAGCAGGGCAGAGCCGCTACTGTCGCCATCGCCGGACAAGGGGGTAGATCGGGGTTTCATGTGCGTCCTGTTCGTTACCGGTGCCGCGATTGCGCCACCTGCCGGGCGCCCTTGGCGTCGCGACGAGCGCCCGCTATACCCTAGGGGGGTATAGATCAAGAGGGTGATGCACGTCGGCCATGAGCCATGTCGAAAAAGAGAAGAAGAAGCTGCTCAACCGGCTGAAGCGGCTGAAAGGACAGATCGAGGCGCTCGAACGCGCGATCGAGGAAGACCGCGAGTGCGCGCGGGTCCTGCAGCAAGCCACCTCGTGTCGCGGCGCGCTCAACGGATTCATCGCCGAGGTGATCGAGGATCACATCCGCGAGCACATGATCAACCCTGCGACCGCGCGTGACGACCCCCGCACCGTCGCAGCCGAGGAGCTGGTCGAGATCGTCCACGCTTACCTCACCTGATCGCCGGCGCAACGTCTACGCCGCGAACTCCTCGGGCAGATAGCGATCGGCAACGATCTCGAACCGATCGCCGTCGACCATTACCTGCGGACTGAGCGCGCGGCAGTTATAGGTCGACGCCATCGCCGCGCCATACGCACCGGTGGCGTGCAGCACCGCGAGGTCGCCGCGGCGGACACGGTCGATGTCGCGCGCTACCGCGAACACGTCGCCGCTTTCGCAGACCGGGCCGGCGATGGTGGCGACCATCCGCTCGCCGTCCGGCGAAACGGCTTCGAACCGGTGAAAGGCATCGTACAGCGCCGGCCGCGCGAGGTCGTTCATCGCCGCATCGACGATCACAAACGGATGGTCGACGCCCGGCTTCACCCAGATCACTCGCGTCAGAAGCACGCCGGCGAGCCCTGCGACCACCCGCCCCGGCTCGAACGTGAGTTCGACGTCCCAGTCGCGCGTGACCCGCGCGACCATGGCGGCGTAGGCGTCGAGCGTCGGAACGACTTCGTCGGCGCGGTAGGAGATGCCGAGGCCGCCGCCGAGATCGACGCGGCCGACGACATGGCCGCGCGCGCGCAAGTCCGCCACCAGCCGACCGATCCGATCATAGGCCTCCTCCAGCGGCGCGAGATGGCGCAGCTGGCTGCCGATGTGTAGCGCCACCCCGACCAGGTCGAGACCCTCGAGCCGCGACAGTCGATCGTACATCGCGGGGACGTCGGCGATCGGCACCCCGAACTTGTTGCCGCGCCGCCCCGTCGAGATCTTGGCATGCGTGCCGCCGTCGACGTCGGGATTGACGCGCAGCACCGCCGTCGCCCGCCTGCCCCGCGCATGGGCCAGCGCGGCGAGCACCTGTCCCTCCTCCTCCAGTTCGAGGTTGAACTGACCGACGCCGGCAGCGAGCGCGTCGGCGAGTTCGCGGTCGGTCTTGCCGACGCCCGAAAAGACGATGTCCGATGCCGCGATCCCCGCGTCGAGCGCGCGCCGCATCTCGCCCCCGGAGACGATGTCGGCGCCGAAGCCGCAACCGGCCAGCAGGTGCAGCACCGCGCCGTTCGGGTTCGCCTTGACGGCAAACGCGACGCGCACGCGTGGCAGGATCGACAGCGCCGCCCTGAACCGGTGCGCTGCATCGCGCAGCGCGGCGGCGGAATAGACGTGGGCGGGTGTCCCCACCGCCTCGGCGATAGCGGGCAGCGGCACGGCTTCGGCGCACAGGACGCCGTCCCGCGGACTGAAATAGGTCATGCGTGGTCTGTGTCCGGTTATCGGGAATGCGGCGGGTCGGGCCGCCGGCGGGTACGACGGAGTCGCACGGCGTGGATCGCTTGCGCGGTGTGCCCGTGACCATGACGCTCGGCGCGCAGCACCACCGCCACGCGCTTGCCGTTGATAATCAGCGTCAGGCCGAGCAGCGCGATCGGAAACACGAGCATCGCCTGCGCCGACCCGTTCATCGCCGCGGCCACACCGCAGGCCCCGACCGCCAGCACCAAGCCGATCCCGCGCCAGAGCATATCGCGCCGGGTCATGCCGCGATTCCTCGAACTTGGCAGGCGGCATCATCGGCGATCACGATCCGCCCGGCGTTCCTGACGGCATGCGCTGCCTCCGGGCGACGGTTTCGCGCGAGGTCGTGCCAGATCACGATATCGGCCGGCAGGTCCTGTTCGTCGCGCAAGGCCGCGACCATGTCCGCCACCGCGAAGTCGACGCCGATCGCCAGGTCGGTGACGCGGTGCGCCGCTGCCCGCGCCCGCCCGATCAACAGCGGCGATCGGTCGATGCCGCGTCCCTCGATCGCCGTGAAACCAAGCCGCCTCGCCTCCGCCAAGGCCTGCAACAGCAGCGTCCCGGCACCACATTCGGCGTCGACGATGCGCACCGCGTGCCGGCCATTCGTCCGCAGCGCCGCCAGGGCTGCCTCGATCTGGGGCCAGCGCGGGTCATGGGCGGCGGCCTTCGACACGTGCCGCGACGGGCACGTCGACGCGACCCCGCCGATCGCCGTGCGCAACCGGACGGGAAGAGCATGTACGTTCATTTCCATCCCTCCGTCAGGCCGCCCGCGGCAGCGCACGCTCGTCGCGACCCACCGGAGCAAAGGACACGAGCGGCGTGAGCGGCACATCGGCGATCTCGACGCTCGCATGGTAGATGTCCCGCTCGGCCTGCGCATAGCGCATCGCGGCGCCGTACGAGATGAAGCGGCCTTCGAGGTTACGCCTGCTGTCCTGGACCAGCCAATGGCCTGCGCGATCCTGGCCGACATAGATGACGAGCCCTGTAGGATCGGGCTCCGATATGGGTTCAGACGACATTTCGCCTACGTGCCTTTCGTATCGCGAGCGTCCTGCCCGCCCCCGATAATTACCGGTCACGGCATAGCGCTTCGAGATCGATCCCGGCCGATCGCATAGTGCGCGCATAGTGTTGCGCTCGGTTCGCCGCGTTCCGGCCCCTCAGGTGCTACGGAATGACGAGAGTCAGACCGGCTGAAACATCCCGAACGGGTCGCTGCACGTCAATCGGCCGGGGGCGTCGATACGCCCCGATACCCGGCGCCTATAGTGCGGGACTTTCGCCGCAACGACCGTGATGTCGTACCATCCATAGTTCTTGCCCAGCGGCCAGCTACGCTGCGCTTCGGTCAACGGCGTCACCTGGGTCGTGGCACCGATGCGTTCGGTCCGCGCGGTCAGTTCGTGCGTGCGGTGCCCGGCGGGGAGAAGCAATGCCATCTCGGTCGTGGTCGCGCGCCAGACCAGCCCGGACAACAGCGCCGGGTCGTCCCTGTGCCCCATGAAGTGGCGGTGAAACCCGTTCGGACCGAGCACCCAGAGATCGTAACGACCTTCGTGATCGAACGGCCAGCGCCCATCCAACGCGCGTCCGGGCTCGACCGTGAAGCGGCGCGGCGTCTGGGTCAGATTGGTCCGATCATAGACGTGGAACACGGCGCCCTGCGTCCCGTCTACGACGAAGCGAAGCGTGATTGCGCCATCGGCGATCGTCTCGCCGACGGTCAACGCATACGGTAGCGGGCGGGCACGACGGATCCCGGGTTCCTGCCATGGAGGCGACGAACCGGCCGGCGCCTGCGGGCTCACCTGCTTGGGGATCGCGGCAGCCCGCACGGCGTCGATACGCGGATCGGGCATAGCGGCGAACGGCGCAGGGTCGGCAGCGGTGAAGTCGAACGCGGAGGTCAGGTCGCCGCAGACCGCGCGGCGCCACGGCGCGATGTTGGGCTCGTGAAAGTCGAAACGGCGTTCGAGGAAGCGGATCACCGAGGTGTGATCGAACACCTGCGAATTGACCCACCCGCCCCGGCTCCACGGCGACACGACGTACATCGGCACGCGCGGGCCCAGCCCGTAAGCCCGCCCGCGATACGCCGGCAGATCGAGCGCGGCATCGCCCTTGCTCGGGTTAAGGTGATAACTGCCCTCAAGATCAACGGTCGAGCCGCCGAGGACCGTGCCGTCTGCCGCGTGCGACGGCGGTGCAGGCGGCGGGACGTGATCGAAAAATCCGTCATTCTCGTCGAACATGACCAACAACGCGGTCCGCGCCCAGACCTTCGGGTCCGCGGTCAGCGCGTCGAGCACCTCGACGGTATAGGCCGCGCCTTGCGCAGGGCTCGAGGGG
>JAJNQF010000289.1 GCA_021154945.1 Sphingomonas sp. | reverse complement strand
CGCGTTAGGCTCAAGGCACCGAACCGTCAACGAGGGCGTTCCATGGCTCCGATCCAGCATTTTGCGCCGCCCGCCGGCATCAAGTCCCCGCCGCTCTCGTTCGCGACGCGCACCGGCGACCTGCTGTTCGTCTCGGGCATTCCGGGCTTTGACGACAACGGCGTGCTGGCGGACGGTTTCGAGGCGCAGTTCGACTTCGTCGTCGCCAACATCAAGCGCGTGCTCGATGAGGCAGGCTGCACGTTTCGCGATCTCGTCAAGGTCAACGTGCTGCTGACGCGCGCCTCCGACGTCGCCACGATGAACGCGTTGTATGCCTCCGCGTTCGGGCCTGCGCCCTACCCCGCCCGCACCACCTGCGTGGTGCAGGCGCTGCCCGATCCGAAGATGCTGATCGAGATCGAATGCGTGGCGTCACTGGCGAAGGCGCAGGAAGCCTAGGGCGGACCCCTTACGGCTTCGGCATGGCTTCCTTGAGCTGATCGCTGACGAAATTCGCGGCATGGCGATAGGCGGCGTCGTTGTCGCCACGGAACGTCACCGTCCGGCGCATCAGCAGTTTCTCCGCCTCGAGATCGAGCAGCTGGATTTCGCCCCACTGCACCAGCGTGCTCATCTTGCGGATGCCGCCATAGACTACCAGCCGGGCACCGGCCTTTCGCGCGGCGGCGATGAATACATCCTGCGACATGCTGGTAGCGGTGCAGGGACGATCGGGGCATTCGATCGGCACCACGCGATAGTCGGCCTCGGCCGCCAGATTATCGCGCAGCAACGCGGCAAACGACGCCACACGCGTGCGATGCTCCGCGCTCTGGTCAGCGACCTCGCCGGAACTATCGAAATAATCGAAGTCCGCCACCGCCACCGCAATCGGCGCGGCGGCCAGCGATACGCCCGGCTGCAACGACAATGCGGCGACCGCGAACAGCACGGTCAGTACGGCGCCTGCGGCGTTACGGAAGCTCAACGCGCCCCACCGGGTCGCTGTTTTCATCATGCTTCGTCTCCCTGAACCGGTCGCTTCCCGCCCTTGTACAAGCGTACACGCTTGCTATCCTCCGCCAAAACCAAAAGCAGAGGAAATAGCCCATGCCGCTTCTCCCAGGTCACATCGCCGTCATCACCGGTGCAGGCTCAGGCATCGGGCGCGCCATCGCGCTCGGCTACGCCCGCGAGGGCGCCCGCGTGGTGCTGCTCGACCGGGACGAAAAGACGGCAGCCGAGGCCGCAAAGGAGATCCGCGACGCCGGCGGCAGCGCGGACAGCTTTGCGCTCGACGTCGCCAGGCGCGAGGACTGCGTCGCGGTGGCAAAACAGATCGCCGACAAGGTCGGGCAGGTCTCGATCCTCGTCAACAATGCCGGCATCGTCCGCCGAAACGGCATGCTGGGCGCGGCCGATGACGTCATCAAGGATTGGGAAGACATCATCGCGATCAACCTCACCGGCGTCTTCAACGTGACGCATGCCTTCCTCGCAGCCCTGCGCGCCAGCAAGGGACGCATCGTCAATATCGGCTCGATCCAGTCCTTCGTGCATGTGCGCACGCCGAGCTCGCCGGCCTACACGGCGTCCAAGCACGGCGTGCTCGGCTTCACCAAGGCGCTCGCCGCCGAACTCGGCAAGGAAGGCGTCCGCGTCAACGCGATCGGCCCGGGCTTCATCGCGACGCCGTTGAACGCCAACGCCCGCGCCAACAACCCGGACTTGGTGAAGACGTTCATGGATCACACCCCGCTGGGGCGCGCCGGTACCGCGGAAGACATCGTCGGCCCCGCGATCTTTCTCGCATCCGATCTGTCAGCCTACGTCTCCGGATCGATCGTGATGGTCGACGGCGGCTATCGGGCGGTGTGAGCACCTCATGTCCAACGCCCCGCATTTCGATATCGACGTCCCGAGCTTCTGGGCCGACCCGTATCCCGCGCTTGCGAAGATGCGCAAGGAAGCGCCGATCGCGTTCGTGCCGCAGCTCGGCTCCACCGTGTTCACCCGCCGCGACGACATCTTCACGCAGGAGAAGCGCATCGATGTGTTCTCCTCGCACCAGCCGAACGGACTGATGAACGTGCTGATGGGCCACAACATGATGCGCAAGGACGGCGATGCGCACATGGCGGAGCGGCAGGCGATGTTTCCCGCGGTGTCGCCGCGCACGGTGCGCGATACCTGGGTGCGGCAATTTCAGGCCCATGCCGACCGCATCCTCGACGAACTGGTGCCGAAAGGTTCTGCCGACCTCTGCAAGGCATTCGCGCTGCCGCTGTCGGCCGAATGCCTGAAGGACGTCACCGGGCTGACCAACATGCGCTACCAGGACATGGACGCGTGGTCGCAGGCGATGATCGACGGCATCGCCAATTACGCCGGCAACAAGGAGGTCGAGGCGCGCTGCCATGCGGCGACATCGGGCATCGATGCCGCGATCGATGACATGATTCCGGTGGTGAAGAAGCACCCGAACACCTCGATCCTGAGCGTCCTGCTTGCTTCGGGCCAGAACATGGAAAGCATCCGCGCCAACATCAAGCTGGCGATTTCGGGCGGCCAGAACGAGCCCCGCGATGCGATATCAGGCGCGATCTGGGCGCTGCTGACGCATCCGGACCAGCTCGCACTGGTTCAGGACGGAAGTGCGAAGTGGCTCGACGCGTTCGAGGAATATGCACGCTGGATCGCGCCGATCGGCATGTCGCCGCGCCGCGTCGCAAAGCCCTGGTCGTTCGGCGGCGTCGACTTCGAGCCGGAGGACCGTGTGTTCTTCATGTTCGGCTCGGCCAACCGCGACGAGGCCGTCTTTGCCGAGCCGGATCGGTTCGACGTCACCCGCGATACCCAGAAGAGCATCGCCTTCGGCGCCGGCCCGCATTATTGCGCGGGCGCGTTCGCCTCCCGCGCCATGGTGGCCGACGTCGCGCTGCCGGGCGCGTTTGCGCGGCTGAAGGGCCTGCGGCTGGACGACACCGAACCGGTGCGGATCGGCGGCTGGGCGTTTCGCGGATTGCTCAATCTGCCGGTGAAGTGGGATGCCGCACGCTCGTAAAAGTCCGGGAGATCCGGATCGCGCGACCACACCACGCGCGGTTTGCGACCAGCGGCCCGACCCTTCGCCGGCGACGCACTGCACCCGACGCAGACCTTGCGTAAGCCGGAGCGACCCGCAGCAGTAATCGTCAAGGGCGTCGTCACCGCCTCACCGCGTCTCCCGGCCTCCGGCTTGATCGCCGTTCAGCGGCCGGTGCACATGCTGGAACATCCAGCTCATGGCGAGATACCAGAGATAGCCTCCGATGGTCCCGCAAACGGCAAGGAGGATGATGTAGGCCGGATGATGCTCGCCGCTCCACCACAGCATTCCGCCGACCCAGAAGACGGTGAAGAAAATCGCGCCAAGCTTCAATCGCTTTGCCTGATCCATGACGGTGCTCCGATGGCTCACATCCGGTGCCATCATGAGCGCCACGACCAAGGTGCACCGTGAGGTGCATCACGCCGCGCCGGACCCGGGCAGCGCCGACACGACTTCCGGCAGTTTATTGGCTTCGATACATTTCAAGAGGTGCAGGCGCGGCGGCGGGATCAGTAAGCGCGGGGACATGGCCGCGGATGGTGACGAGGGTTGCCGCGGTCAAATCGATTGCCAGAACCAGCGGACCGCTGAATACACCCCCCAGAAGAGAAATCCGAACCAACTTAACATTGCTGCGCAGATCGTAAAAATCAACGCGAATGCTGCAAGTCTATTGGCATGCCCGGCCCGACGGAGTGCGATTGATCCCTTCGGCGGCAGTGCTGGGGTAATAGTCGTTAGGATGGAGGCAACCGAGATATGTTTCATTTGATTTACTCATAACTGAACGCGGACCTCGTCGGCACTCAACTTACTTCCATTCCTCGGCAGGGG
>JAJNQF010000288.1 GCA_021154945.1 Sphingomonas sp. | reverse complement strand
AGTCGCGCGCGCCGTTCCACGGCTCGGCCGCATCGTCGGCCACCTCCTCCGCCAGCGCGACTGCCTCGGCCGGCGAGATCGGCCGTGGCACGCCGGTCTTGACGCGCGGTCCCCGCATCCGCGGTTGCTCGGCGGCTTCGTTCGCCCAGGCGAGAAACCCGCGCACCGCCGACAATTCGCGCGCGGCCGAGGCGTTGCCGAGTCCCGACTCGCGACGCTGCGCCAGATACGCGCGCAGGTCCGTCGCCGTCACCCGCGCCAGCGCCGCGCGGTCGATCGCCTCGCCCCAATGGCCGATCAGGAATGCGGTCAGCCGCTCGGCCGCCGCGCGGTAGGCGCGTACCGTGTGCACCGATCGCCGACGGTCGCGCGCGAGATGGTCGGCCCAAAGCATCGACGGCGGCAGGTCTTCGTTACACTCCATAATCGGACAGTAACGCGTTCCATCGACAAAGAAAATTAACTCCCCTTGCGGTATTGAACGCCATGTCCCCCGCTGACTTGATCTCTGATATGTTTGCCGATGAAACCCGACGCGTGGCGGCGCTCCATGCGCTGGCACTGCTCGACAGCGAGCCGGAGCGCGAATTCGATGCGCTGGTGGCGTTGGCGGCAGAGATGCTGAGGTGCCCGACCGCCTTGATGACCCTCGTCGATAGCGATCGGCTCTGGATCAAGGCCGCGGCGGGCGGCGAACGCGGGGAGATCAGCCGCGATATCGGGATGTGCGCCTATACGATCCAAAACGAGGACCCGCTCGTCATCGAAGACCTCGATGCCGATCCGCGGTTCGCACAAAACCCGCTGGTCATGGCGGAACGGGGCGCCCGATTTTATGCGGGTGCGGCGATCCGCGCGGTGGATGCTTCGGGTGAGCGTCATGCTATCGGCACGATATGCGTCATCGATACGGTGCCACGCAGCCTTAACGACGCAGGCCGCCGTGCCCTGGCCCATCTCGCGACATTGGCCGAGACGACCATCGCCGCAAGGTCTGCCGCCAACCGCGCGATCGCGATCGCCACCACCGCCGACCGGCAGGCCGCGGCGCTCGTCCGGCAGGACCGGATCTTCCGCCAGGCCGAGCGGATGGCGGCGATCGGATCGTGGCGCGTCTCGCTGGAGGACAATCACCTCGAATGGTCCGACGGCGTCTATCACATCTACGGCCTGCCGATCGGCGACCTGCCCGACATGTCGGGCGCGATGGAATTCTATCCGGCGCACGCACGCGACGCCCTGTCCGTCGCGCTCGACCGCACGATCGAGAGCGGCGCGCCCTTCGACCTCGAAGTCGACTTCACCACCGTCCAGGGCGAGCCGCGCCGGGTCCGTGTCCTCGGCGAACGCGAGTGCGTCGACGACACCCCGGTCGCGCTGGTCGGCGTGTTCCAGGACGTGACCGAACGCCACGCGCTCGAAACCACGCTGCGCCGCTCAGCCGACACCGATTCGCTCACCGGGATCGCCAATCGCGCGGCGTTCGACCGCGCGCTCGACGCGGCGATGGCACGGTCGCGGGCCGATGCGACGCCGCTGCTGCTCGCGCTGCTCGATCTCGACGGGTTCAAGGCGATCAACGACACGCTCGGCCACACCGCGGGCGACGACGTGCTGCGCGGCGTCGGCCGGGTGTTGCGCGAACCCTGGCTCAAGGGCAGCTTCGTGGCGAGGCTGGGCGGCGACGAGTTCGCGGTGCTGGTCGAGCATCCCGCGCTGACCGCAGTGCCGAGCCAAGTCTGCGCGCGGTTGCAGGAAGCGCTGCGTTTCCCGATCGCGCTCAACGGACTGGCGATGGTCAGCGCCGGGACGGTCGGGATCGCCGCGTTGGAGCCCGATTGCCTCACCGTCCGCGACTTCGTCCACCGCGCCGATACCGTCCTTTACAAGGAGAAGCGCGGGCGCGTCGGCGAACGTCGGCGGTCCGACCGGCGCGACGCCGCGTAAAGCGGTTCACGCAGGAGCGATCCGGCCCCATATACGGACACGATGTCGTCCCGCGCCCGTGTCCTGATCCTTAACGCCGCCCTCGGGCCGCTCGACTACCGCGTGCCGGCCGGCATGGACGTGGGGCCGGGCTCGATCGTGGTCGCGCCGCTCGGGCCAAGGCAGTTGCTCGGCGTGGTGTGGGAGGCGGAGCGGATGCCGTCCGATGCGGAGGTCGGCGACAACCGGTTGCGCAACCTGCTCGCGGTCGCCGAAGTACCGCCACTGGGGGCACCGCTACGCCGGCTGGTCGAATGGACTGCGGATTATTACCTCGCGCCACCGGCGTCGGTGTTGCGGATGACGCTCGCCTCGACCTCGGCGCTGGAGGGCGCGCGGACCGCCGTCGAGTACCGGTCCACCGGCGTCGTGCCGCCTCGCCTCACGCCGCAGCGCGAACAGGCGCTGGAGCGGATCGGTGATCGCCAGGGCCTCATCCGCGAGTTGGCGACGACCGCCGATGTCAGCGATGCGGTGATCCGTGGGCTGGTGAAGGTCGGTGCGATCGAAGCGGTCGAGGTCAGTCTGGACAGCCCTTACCCTGTTCCGAATCCCTCGCATCACGAGCCGACCTTGTCCGAGGACCAGCGGGCGGCGGCGGATGCTCTGGTTGCGGGGGTGGCCGAGCACGCGTTCCACCCGACGTTGCTCGACGGGGTCACGGGATCGGGCAAGACGGAGGTGTATTTCGAGGCGGTGGCGCAGGCGATCCGCGACGGGCGCCAGACTCTGGTGTTGCTCCCCGAGATCGCGCTGACCGAGCCGTTCCTGAAGCGCTTCCACGACCGGTTCGGGTGCGAGCCAATCGCGTGGCATTCGGGGCTGCGCTCGACCCAGCGACGCAGGGCCTGGCGGGCGATCGCGAGCGGCGAGGCATTGGTGACGGTGGGGGCGCGGTCCGCGTTGTTCCTGCCCTATCGCGATCTCGGCCTGATCGTCGTCGACGAGGCGCACGAGACCAGCTTCAAGCAGGAAGAGGGCGTGCATTATCATGCGCGCGACGTCGCGGTGATGCGCGGCAAGTTCGAAGGGTGCCCGGTGATCCTCGCCTCCGCGACGCCGGCGATCGAGACGCGGCAACAGGTCGTGACCGGACGCTATGCGGAACTGAAGCTGCCGGGCCGGTTCGGTGCGGCGGAAATGCCGACGATCGAGCCGATCGATCTGATCAAGGAGCCGCCCGAGCGCGGTCGCTGGCTGGCACCGCGTCTGGTCAAGGCGATGCAGGAGACGCTGGAGCGGCGCGAGCAGTCGTTGCTGTTCCTCAACCGGCGCGGCTATGCGCCGCTGACCTTGTGCCGGACCTGCGGGCATCGGTTTCAATGCCCGAATTGTACCGCGTGGATGGTCGAGCATCGACTGACGCGCAGGCTCGCCTGCCATCATTGCGGCCACATCGAACCGACGCCGCGCGTGTGTCCGGAGTGCAAGGGCGAGGACACGCTCGTTGCCTGCGGGCCGGGTGTCGAGCGAATCGCCGACGAGGTGACGGCGCTGTTCCCCGAGGCGAAGACCGCCGTGGTCACGTCGGACACGATCTGGTCGCCGGCCAAGGCGGCCGAGTTCGTCGGGCGGATGGAGGCGGGCGATATCGACATCGTCGTCGGTACGCAGCTCGTGACGAAGGGGTATCACTTCCCGAACCTGACGCTGGTCGGCGTGGTCGACGCGGACCTGGGTCTAGATGGCGGCGACCTCCGAGCGGCGGAGCGCACGTTCCAGCAGATTCGGCAGGTATCGGGTCGCGCCGGGCGTGGCGAGAAGCCGGGCCATGTGTTCATTCAGACCCATAGCCCGGGCGCGCAGGTGATGCAGGCGCTGATCACCGGCGACGCGGATGCGTTCTACGCGGCGGAGACGGACGCACGGAAGGATGCGGGGGCGCCGCCGTTCGGACGATACGCGGCGATCGTGGTGTCGTCCGAGGACCAGTCCTGCGCGCATGATACGGCGAAGCTGGTGGGGCGGAGTGCACCCGAGGTCGAGGGGATGCACGTCTATGGCCCTGCGCCAGCGCCGTTGGCGATGTTGCGGGGGCGGCACCGGTATCGGCTATTGGTCCATGCGCGGCGGGCGTTGGATGTGCAGGATGTCATCCGGGAATGGTTGGGGAAGCTGGACTGGCCGTCCAAGGTGCGGGTGACGGTGGACGTCGACCCGTATAACTTCCTGTAAAGGCGGTGCTTTCACCCTGAGCGCGCACCACCGCCGCAGCTAGTACCACCATCTCGGCGAATATCGCCACCCCGGCGAAGGCCGGGGCCCACTTGGGAGGCAGGGGTGATATGCGTGGCGCTTCGCCACCTCGACCTTTCCACCTGGGCCCCGGCCTTCGCCGGGGTGGTAGAAAGTTTAGTACAGCAGAAGACTTGTTCACCCGCGAAGGCGGGTGCCCAGACTGGGTCCCCGCCTTCGCGGGGACACAACCTCAAGGTCAGTTCGTACGCTTATTCGCCGGCGTGCTCGGCAAGCACCGTCAGGCCCTTGGCGTTGACCTCGGCGAAACCGCCCTTGATCGCGATGATCTCGGGGGTGCCGTTCTGCGTGCGATACACCTGCACGCCGCCGTCGCGGACCGTCGACATGAAGGGCGCGTGGCCTTCCAGGACGCCGAAATCGCCTTCGGTGCCGGGGACGACGACCATGTAGACCTCCTCCGAGCGGACGAGCTTTTCTGGCGTGACGAGTTCGAAATGCAGCATGTCTATCTTCTCACTCCCTCCCCTTTAGGGGAGGGTTGGGGTGGGGGAGTGCGGCAGGCGCGACGCTCGCGGTCAGGCCCCACCCCAACCCTCCCCTTGAAGGGGAGGGAGCTAAGCTTACGC
>JAJNQF010000286.1 GCA_021154945.1 Sphingomonas sp. | reverse complement strand
CGACAACAACGCCGACGACCACGGCAGCCGCGGCAACGAGGGCGATGATCAGGCCGCTACCGACCAGATCGTTCTTCTTCGCCGAAGCCGAGCCGACGCGTGCTGACTTTGCAACCGACAGGCTGGCTGCCGGGTTCGAGGGCGCTGCAGCGACGGGTGCTGCAACAAGAGCCGTAGCAGCGAGTGCTGCGAGATACTTAGTGATCATGGAAGGCCTTCCATTCGAATGAGAGCGTCGCATGGCAGTTTAGTGTGTGAATATCAATGCTCTTAAGGCAAAGCCTATGCCCGTGCAGACATCCTTCTTTACAAAATACGGCAAGAGCGCCGTGTCCGAGGCCCAACAGGGCAGGAATAACGATCCGCAATACCGCATTACAGGCGTTGGCGGTTTGTTGAAGAGGTATCGCGCGCTTGTCAGTGCAGGAAAGCTGTATTCCCATAATTAAGCGCCGCTATGTCGCCACGGCATGAGGATGATCGCTCGGAACACGCTGATTGCGTTCTGGGCACGACATCAGAACGCGAAAAGCCTTTTTGCAGGCTTGGTATGAGGTCGCGGACGCTGCGTCCTGGAGCAGGCCCATCGCGGTGCGGACTTTTTCGAAAGCCAAGTCGCTCGGCGGGGAACCGGTGCTGTTCGAGGTTGCAGGCGGAGGAATATTGTTTTGTGGTCGACTGGAAGCGGTCGAGCGCTTTTACGAAATGCGTTGGCACGCATGCGGACTATGACGCGATCGATGCCCTGACGGTAAACCTGTTTTGACTATGCCCAATGAAGGTGGTGCGATGCACATTCGTCCTATCCGGACCGACGAGGATCACGAAACGGCGCTTCGCGAGATCGAGGCGCTGTGGGGCGCGGAAGACGGCACCGAGGCAGGCGATCGGCTTGACGTGCTGACGACACTGGCCGAGACGTATGAGCGCCGGCGCTGGCCGATCGAACCGCTGGATCCGGTGCGTGCGATCGAGGCCGCGATGGAGATGAATGGCTATACCCGCGCTGAGCTTGCCGCGCTAATCGGGCCGTCACGTGCCACGCAGATACTGGCACGTCATCGTGCCCTCACCCTGCCGACGATTCGCAAGATCGCCGAGGCGTGGCATGTTCCCGAAAGGGTCCTGGTGCAGGACTATGCGCTGGTTAAGGTACAAGCAGAATGACATTGTTTCTCAAGGCTATCACGTCGCTGTCATGCCTGACCCTTATGGCAGGGTGTGACCAAATGTCGGCACCCACGTCCAAGCCTACAGCGGCGAAGGTGGTTGAGGATCCTTTGAAGGCGGACGTCGAGCGGATGGAAGCGGGGATACGGATCGCAGCCGCTAATAAGCGCATCGACGAACTGGAACGACAGGTTGGCGCGTTGCAGGCGACACCCGAAAAGCTTGATCTTTCGCTTCTGACCGACCGTGTTGCCGCGTTGGAAGCCAAAGCTGGGGGGGATGCATCATCGTTGGGAAAGTCGGCAGGACAAACACCATCAAGCGTCGGCCAGAGTCCGCGATCGGGGCCGGACACGCCTCGACAGGCTAAGCGGCAAACCTCGAATCTGAGTTTGCCCGAGCTTGAAACCCGGAGATGATGCGTAGCCGATAAGGCCGAGTAGCGCCGTTACGCGATCATGGCGAGGAAATCGTCGCCATGAAAAATGGGCCGGAATGACCGGCCCATTTCACTTAGTTGCTGTCGGAATTGTCATCGTCTTCGTGATCGACAATCAGGTACGTTACACCGGCGAGGATGCCGATACCGATGACGATCGGAGCAATGCTCGAATCCTGAAGACCGGCGAGATTGCTGGACTTCGACGTAGGCGTGCCCGCGCGGACCGACGAGACCGAGAGCGACCCGGCAGGATTTGCTGCGGCAGGCGCTGCGCTTGCTGCGACGGGCAGGGCGGTCAGAGCGAGGGCCGATGCGGCCAGGGTCAGTTTTTTAATCATAGGTCACTCCAGGTATCAGCCAGCTCGACTGTTCGGCACGAACGATTACAACCGTTAAGGGTTCCTGCGGCAGGCCGATCAGCACGGTAGGCGACGCAGTTGGATGCCCGACCGCCCTCCACGCAAACCGTGCTGATCGGCCTGCTTTCAAACTATGGTCGGGCCGACAAGCCGTTCGAAGCCACCCTTAAGGCCATTCGTATCGAGCACACCTGCCAGCCACGTCATCATTTCCCCATAGACGACGCTCTGCGCGGACAGTTGCGGATGGTTATAGGTTTCGAACACCACGCCTTGGTCGGTAGAGGTATACACGCTGCGCCAACCGCGCCGCTCAACCCACTTGAATCCGCGATATTCGAAGTCGAGCAGTTTGACGTCCTCCTCGCGCGCAAGGTCGGCAAGTATCCCGTTCCAGGTCGCATAGCTGGCCAAGCCATCAACGGCCACGCCGCCCCCGGTCCAATCGCGCTTTTGAACCTGCTGGGTAGACGGCGGGACCAGAAATTCGTCTATGGGCGGATCGAAGTGGCGTACGACGCTATTGAAGATGCCGCTTTCCTGGATCGACCCAGGCTCGACCTGCACCGTGTTGCCACCAACCCTGCGGGTTACCGTCATGACGATCCCGTCGTTTGGCCCGGCATTCTGCCCTGCGTTCTGCTCGGTGCGATCGTCGATACGTAATTTGCTACCAGCGCGTATCGCTTGGCCCCCAGCCCGCTCGAACAACCCGTGCCCATCTTCACCCAGAATGGGCGAGCCGAACGTATTCGCCTCACGATCAAACGCCAATGTGCCACCGTAGAGCAACGTCTCCTGCTCGGCTGGCCATGCGATACCCTCGTACAGCGCGCTACGAATAGACGCTGGCATAGTCTTTTCGGGCCAGGGATGCATGGTGTTGCAGACGATCGGCACGGCGCCAGTTGCCTTGATCTCGCGCAGAAGCGGTCGAAGCCTCTCCTTGGTATAAGCAGCATTTGGTCCGCGGCCGTGCACGCCATACGTCGATCCGCTGTTCATCCCGAGACCGAGGATAACGACGTCGTACGGCTTTCCTGCCACGCCGGCATATTGGTTCGGGGTCTGATCGTCGAAAGACCCGCCGACGGCTGCATTGACTTCCCGGATCGTCCTGCCGGCTGGCCGTGCGGCCATCAACGCTTTCGCGAAGTAGCGGGTCGGCGTGTTATCCGCGATAATGGCCGATCGATCGGGGTTGCTAAAGCCCACCAGATCATCACCCAGAAAAACCGACATGCCCAGCGTCAAGATACCGAGCGTGCTGCGCGATTGGAGCGGGGGCGCCGCGGGCGTGGGTGTCGGAGAGGGCGTCGGCGCAGGTGCGGGCGTTACGGGCACGACGGCGATAGGGGCGTCGCTAGTGCCGCCCTCGCCGCCACATCCCGCAAGCGCTACAGTGCTGACGATGCCGCTTACGGCCGCGCGGCGGGTCAATGTCATGTTGTTGTGATCCATGTGGCTCGAAGGCTTCAATGCTTTTCGAGCGCCTTGTCGGCGAACGCGACATCGAGCTTGCTCATGCCTGCATAGCCAACATCGGTTGGATGCACACCATCTGCCAAGGGAACGCGTCCTGCACGCTGCTCCGCGTCGAAGTCGAGCACAGCAATACCCTGACTTTTCAACGGACCGTGAACGATCATCCGGTTGAATGCCTGCCGTTCGCGTTCCTGCTCAGGCGGTAGGCCGTTGCGCGCCATCACCGTGCCGACCCCGACGATCCAACCATCGTCTTTGAGCCGCGTGACATAGTCTTGCAGCGTCTTGAATAACGGAATGGCCTTGGCGTTCTGGGCGAAGTCGTTCGAACCGCCACCCAGGACCACGACATTGCGACGTCCCGACTGGTAGTAATCCTTCAGCGATACCAAACCGGCCAACGAGCCCAGCGTGATGCCGTTCACGCCCTCGTTCGCGACGATGACATCGTTGCCGGCATGAACCTGGTACAGGCCGGGTCGCGAGGTCGTCAGCGGATCGCTCGCGGCAACGCCCTCGGTAATGCTGTCGCCGACGAAGACCACGATGTCGTGCTTGGGGTGCGCCGCGGCATACCAGCGCTGCAAACCAAAGGCCAAAAGCAGCAGCAACGCCGCCAGAGCGAGATATTGCCACAGCGGACTGCGGCCGACCGGTCGCCAACGCCCCTGCGCTTTGACCATTGCAACGCGACAGCCGACGCACCGACTGAACGCCATATCGTCTCGGAACCGAACCCCGTGAGCGTCACGCAAGTGGCGGCCGAACAGACATTCAGGCAATTGTTTTATCTTCATAATTTCGACATCCCCCTAGCGCTCCCCGCCTTCATCCGGTGGTAACCGGAAAGTGATCACTGTTGAAAGACCTTGGATTTGATCCAGCCAGATGCGCGCCATCTGACAGCCAATACTGGGGCTGCATGCCTGATCGGACGCAAGTGCGCGACCCTGTTGGTCTGGCGTTCACCCATCCGGCGCGTCTGGTGGAAGCGGCCAGTTTACGTCACGCTGACATCCCACAGGGCCTCGACCACCTGAATATGTCCAGATCTGACTTTAGGGCCGGTCGGCTATATTGGGCCTAGCGTGGCGTTTTCACGTACCGATCATACCAGGCGATCGCGCGCTGGCGCACGTCTGCGGACTGTTCGGGGCCCGTCACGCAGTGGCCGGCGTCGGGGTAGATCACGAGGCTGACCGGCACCTTGCGGTCCTTCAGCGCATGCCACCATTCGATCGACTGGGTCGGTGGCACCTCGATGTCGCGTTCGCCGACATAGATGAAGGTCGGCGTCTTGGCTCGCTTGGCCTGGTAGATCGCCGATACATCCTCATAGGCCTTCATGTCGTCGTACATCGACTTGCCGAAAAACGGCAGCATCCACTGGTCGATGCCGTTGGTGCCGTAATAGCTCACCCAGTTCGACAGTCCGGCGCCAGCGACGATGCCCTTGAAGCGATCGGTCTGCGTATTCGCCCACATCGCCATGAAGCCGCCATAGCTGCACCCACCAAGGCCGAGGCGTGTATCGTCGATCGGTGCGAGCCGCTCGACCGCGTCAATGCCGGCAAGGATATCGCGCAGGTCGCCGCCCCCGAAATCGCGCTTGTTGGCAGCCGTGAACGCCTCGCCCTGGCCGTAGCTGCCGCGCGGATTGGGAAGAAAGACGTAATAGCCCGCCTTCAGCAGTGCGGCATTCAGCGAGGTCTCGGACAGATAGCCCGGCATCGATGCCGAGGAGGGCCCGCCATGGACGAGCGTGATCATCGGCGCCTTGCCCGCGGGTGGGGTCCGAGGCGCGAGCAACCAGCCCTGCACGTCGTACCCCTCGTTCTTCCAGGTGATGCTGCGCGCCGTTACCAGCGCGGGCGCCGCATCGTTGTCGTGCGTGACCTGCCGCAGCGCGCCGATCGGTCCGGCATAGAGAGCGGGGGCATGCTCGTAATCCTGCACCACGGCTGCGGCGATGCGACCATCGGCGGAGAATACCGCGCGACCATCGCCTGCGCTCACGCTTGCCGGCTTGGCGAAACCGGGCACGACGGGCTGACCGGGCGTCAGCGTGCCGAGCTGGACCTGATCGCCCGCCAGCGTCACCGTCCGCAGGCCGCCTTTGGTCCAGTCGATCGTGGTCACGGTCGACTTCGTGCCGGCGGTGATGTTGCGGGGACTGCCGCCTGCCAGCGGCACGGTGAAGACGTCGCCGCCAATCGAACCGAAATCGCTCATCAGCCCGCCGACATAGGCCACCGTCCGTCCATCGGGCGACACGCGCGGCTGATTGAGCTGTGTCGCGGGCTTCGCGATCGCGCGCACCGCGCCGGTCCGCGCATCGATCGCGTCGAGCGTCGCCACCCACCAGTTATTGTCGCCATTGCCGAGCGCCGTCGTCGCGACGAAGCCGTGACCGTCCGGCGTCCAGTCATATTCGTAGATATAGCGACCCGCGGGCGACAGCGGCGTCACTGTCGCAGCAGGCTTTGCGGCTGCAATGTCGAATACCGCGAGACGCTGCTCGTCGCTCTTCTCGCCGATTTCCCCGATCATCCGCACGCCCGCCTGCGTCGCCCCCGATTCCTTAGCAGCGCCCAGCGTCACCAGCAGCGCGATCCGCTTGCCGTCGGGGGAGACCCGCGGCGTCTGCGCGATGCCGGCGATCGTGGCGACCGTGCGCGTCGTCCTGGCATCGGCATAGGTCAGCCGCACATTACCCGCGCTACCGTCGCGTACCAGAAAGACCAGGTCGCCATCCGGCGCGAAGGTCAGCCCCGAATAGCTGCACGTCGCGCAGGGATCGATCGTCCGCAACACCCGCCCGTCCGCGACGCTGCGGATCGTCACCACGCCGCGCGTACCGTTGTTCTCGACCGTGGCGATCCGATCGCCTGCAGGTGAGAGGGCAAGGGCGCCATATTGGTGAAGCGACTGCGCTGATGTCGGGGCCGCAGTTGCAACAAGGAGAGCGGCAGCAAGGGTGAGACGCATCGAAAGCTCCGATAAAACGGCAATATCCATGACGCTTAACGGGTTGTCCTGTCGTCGCAAGCCGAACTAGAGAATTGCTGTCGGTAGGCCGGAAGCGGGCCGTACCGATGTGTTCCGATCCAGGGTGCGACCTCAGTTACGACTAGGCAACATGCTGACACGTCGACATGTCGACGTGTCAGCATGTTGCTACGAAATGGTGGTCTGAGTCGTCTCAAGCATGATCACGCGGTCGCATGCGCAGAGCGTTTCCTCGCGGTGGGCGATGATCAGGATCGTCGCTTCGGGCAGTGCCCGGCGCACATTGGCGATCACCGCCTGTTCGGTCGCGATATCGATCGCATTGGTCGCCTCGTCGAGGATCAGCAGTTGCGGATCGCGCAGCAGCGCGCGGGCAAGCGCGATCCGCTGGCGTTCGCCGCCGGACAGCCGCGTGCCGCGATCGTCCATAGGCGTATCGAGCCCCTGCGGCATGGCCCCGACTATGTCGGCCGCGCCCGCCTGCGCGAGCGCCTGCCAGAGGACCGGATCGGGGCGGACGTCGCTGCCCCAGGTCAGATTGCGGCGGATGCTGTCGTTGATGAGATAGGAATCCTGCGCGACATAGGCGAGGCGACGCCGCCAGCTCGCGAGCGTGGCCGGACCCAGCACGGCGTCGCCGATCACGATCCTGCCCTCGCTGGGTTCCAGGAGTCCGGTCAGCAGATCGACGAAGCTGGTCTTGCCGGTGCCCGACGCCCCCGACAGCCCGACCAGCTCGCCTGCGCCGATCGCGAGATCGAGCCCGGTGAACACAGCCGCGCTCGCGTCCGGATAGCGGAAGGTCACGCGGTCGAAGCGGATCGTTCCGTGTCGAACCGGCTGCGCGCTGGCGCCGCTGGTGATCGAAACCGGCGGGCCGAGGTCGACTTTCAGATCGTGCAACGCGGTGAAGGCGGGCATCACGCCGAATAATTGCTGCACGCTTTGCTGGAGCGACCGGACCGGGCCGCTCATCCGCACCAGCACGACCAGCGCGGCGAGCAGCGTCACGGTCGGGATGTCGAACATCACCGCACCGAAGATCATCATCGCCCCGGCCAGCGAGGCGATACTCGCCGATACGATCGCAACGCGCGACTGGAAGCGTTGCTGGAGGGTCAGCTGCGCGCGCAATTGTGCCCCCTCCTCGCCGATCTGCGCGACGAAGGCATCCGCCATGTCGTGCGCGACGGCGATCTTGAGGCCACCGAGGAAATTGGCCGTCTCGCCAGCAATGCGGAACGCGAAGCGCGCGGTTGACCTGCCAACATCGGCCGCTCGCCGCGACAACGGCACCAGCACGACGAGGCCGAGCAGCGCGAACCCGATCATCAGCACCGCGACGACCGGCGACAGCAGGATCATCAGGATCGCCTGGGTCACCAGCATGATGCTCGCCGTCATCATCTGCAGCAGCACCGAACAGGCAAAGGCCAGCCGGGTGATCTCGCTCGAAAGGATGTGCGCGATCCGCGCGTGCCGCAGCCGCGCCAGCGACGACCAGCGCGCGTGCGCCAGATCGGTGACGACCATCAGCCGGCGATGATCGACGAACCCTAGCGACAGGTCCGATACCAGACGGTCGCGCGCCGACAGCACGGCCGCGCGCACGCCGACCAGCAGACAGAACGCCAGTAGCACCGCCGCCAGCTGCTCGAGCCGCGTGACCAGCCCGACCGATGACAGGGTGTCGACGATCATCGCCCGCCAGCGTCCACCGGTCTGCGGCGCGAGCAGCGAGAAGATCGGCACGAGCAGCGCCAGGCCGACGCCTTCGAGAACACCGCCTGCGAGCATCAGCGCGAGCGCCGCGCCCAGTCGTCGCCCGCCATAGCGGACGAAATCGCCGACCAGCGCCTTCCCGTCCGCGACCAGCGATCCTGTGGAGCCATCGGCTGCCGGGGCGGTAGTCGGATTGCGAAGGAACGGCATGCAGCGAAGCATGCGGGGCCGGCGCACCGAGAGCAAGTTGGTGTCGTGATCGACCGCGCCGGCGCTACCGGGTCTTGGCAGTCTTCCCGGTGATTTGCGGCCGCAACCGCGCGGGGCGGCGCAACAGGCGCAGGGGTAATCCGGTCAGGATGGCGGCGGGAACCGCCCAGCTTGGCACCTGTAGATGCGCGACCGCATTGGGCCGGCTCAGCAAGCTGCGAACCGCACCCCAGCGATAGGCTAGACCGGGTACGAGCCAGAGCTGCGCGCGCTCGAACGCGACCAACTCGCGTATCGGGCGCATCAGCCGGCCTTCTGCGTCTTCGTCTGCCACGATCGCGGTGTAACAGAAGCGGACGAGGCGTCGCGTCACGCGGTCGCGGCGGATTTCCTCCAGCAAGACTTGCGGTACGGCGATGCCGAATAGCTCGTGCGCCAGGACGATCGCCAGCCCGGGACAGCGCCCGGCGCCCAGCGCGACGGCCTCACGGTACAGCGTCTCGACATCCGCGTCGTGCAGCAATGCGGCCACGTCGGCGAGCCATTTCAGGCGCGCCCATAGATGCTTGGCGCCGTGGAACACCAGATAGGCAAACAGCGGTGCCGGCGCGAGCGTCGCCAGCGACGTGCCGGGCATCAGTTCGACCAGCATGCGCGGTGAGCCGAGGCCGATCGAGGTGATGGCTGAGCGATTGTCACCGAGTTCGGTATGGAGTTCGACGACCGTACCGCGGTCGTCATGGTACCATTCAGACTCCTTGTGTGCGGCGAGATAGCGACGGATGTGCACCGGATCGGTGATCCCCCCCAGGATCGAGAGGCGATAGCCAAGCGCCGTAAGGGTTTCGCACGCCGCATCCAGCTGGCCACGCGCGACCAGGACGTCGACGTCCCAGGACGTCTTGAGCATCAGCGTGCGGTGGGCATGCATCGCCAGCGTCGATCCCTTGACGAACACCGCATCGATCCCGGCTGCGGCCAGTGCCTGCCCGACGCGGATCTCCTCCCCCGCGTTGCGTAGGGATTGCATCCGCGACGCTGCTGCACGCCGCGCGAGAAGGGCGGCAGCCGGGTCCGGTAGCGCATGGCCGATCGCCTTCAGACCGTCCTCGACGAACCCGCTGACCCGGTGTCGATGTGCCAGATCCACAAGCCGATCGGCATCAAAGGGGAGTGCGGCGATCCGCGCAATGCCCGCCGCCCGGTCCGGCAGAGTCGGCGGGCACAGGCAGGCGGCGAGAAGCGCCAGTTCGCGGTCGTCAGGTCGGTTGCGAAGCATCACAATTTGGTCTGCCTGGGAATAGGGATGTCGCGTGCCGAGCTGAACACGGCCGCGCTATCGAACGATCGCCGAGACATGCATAGCGACGACCGCCCGGGTCAACCACCGTACTGGCATCGAGGTGCGTCGAATGTCCGGGCGTCATGGCAGCGTTGCTTTACCCAAGCGACAGACTGGCGACAGGCGCGGATCGTGACGGCAGCGCGAAGGATCATCGCCGGCCAGGTCACATCGGCACAAGATACTGCACCGTCGACGAAACGCTCCTTCCGATGATGACGCGATCCCCTTGTCGGGAGCGGCAAAATAGAAGAATGGGAATGCAGGGGGGCGGAGACCTGAAAAGGTGCCGCCGCAATATTAGGGGAGCAAGGGATCGGCCGTCCCGACCGCGCGTGCGGTAGAGTGCAGCCGAACCCGCGTGCGGGGCTGGGGTACGACGACATGACAGGTTCGACGGCCATCGTGCTTCGCGATGGCTGCATGCGGGTAGGGTGCGACGGCGATCGCCGGTCATCGTCACGTCGGTCATCGTCACGATGCAGGCGCTAGGACGGATGACGCGCAGACGCCGCTTCGGCTGTTGTACCGCTGTTGCTGCGGGACTGACGTTCGCTGCGGCGCCGATCGGCGCGCAGCGTGCGCCCTCGGCGACGCAAGGGTCGCTGGTCGTCGATCCGCAGCAGGGCGCGACACCGCGACCGTTGCCGCCCTCCCCCACCCTGCCGAGCACGTCCGTCCCGGCGCCGGTGACGGTATCGCCCGCTCCGGCACCTACGATCGGCATGGCGGGTCCGAGCGAGCCAATCGCGCGGCCGCCCAGCGTTTCCTATGGCCCGCCGACTCCGCTGCGAGGCACGCCGCAGCTCGGCGCCTGGGCGCAGGGCGTGCCTGGAGGGCTGCCGGCACCGAGCGGGGATCCGTTGCATATCGATCCGACCGCTGACCCGATCCTGCAGCTGGCGCATGCGCAGTCGCCACTTGCGACCTTCCAGCAGGTGATCGGTGAGGCGGTTGCGCGCAATCCCTCGCTCGACGAGGCGATCGCGCAGACGAACGAAGCCAAGGGCGTGCGCGGCGAAGCGCGCGCGCGCGCGCTGCCCGTCGCCGATCTGTCGATCTCGACCTTCCGGATCATCGACCGGGCGTTTTCGAACGATCCGAACAACGTCCTCGAACGCTCGCGTCCGAGCCGTCGCACCGACGGCCTGCTCCGCATCCAGCAGCCGCTGATCGACTTTGGCGCAAGCCTCGGCCGGATCCGGGCGAGCGAGGCCCGGCTGAACGCCGCGCGCGCCAATGTCGAGGATATCGGTACGCAAGTCGCGCTGAGCGCGGTTTCGGCCTGGTACAGCGTCTATGGCTACCGTGTTCTCGTCCGGCTGGGCGAGGCCTTCGCGATCAGCCAGCGCAGTCTGCGCAGCAGCATCGAGGATCGCATCCTCCAGGGCGCGGCTGCACCGGGCGACGTCGCGCAGGTCGACAGCTATATCGCGTCGTCGGATTCACAGCTTGCCGATTTCCGGCGACAGCTGGCCGGTGCGGAAGCCCAATATACCGCAGTGATCGGTCATGCGCCGCCTGTTGAGCTGGCCCGTGCGCCGGAGCCATCGCTGGCCGGCATCGGCACTGCGACCGTGGCCGCGGACATCGATACGCTGCCCGCGATCCGCGCTGCCAAGCTCGGCGTCGATGCGGCTCGATCGGACGTACGCGCGGTGAAGTCCGATCTCTTGCCGCAGCTATCCGGCGGGATCGATGCCGGCCGCTATGGCATCATCGAGACGGCACGCGATTACGACATTCGCGGCAGCCTGACGCTCAGCATGCGGCTGGGTGGCGGCGGGCCGCAGCGCGTCGACCAGGCGCAGGCGCGTGCCGATGGTGCCGATGCCCGGTTGCGGCGCACTCGGCTCGATTCACAGCGTGATGCCCAGATCGCGCTGGCTGACGTGGCCGCATTGCAGGATGCGCAGACCGCGATCGAGGCCAATTACCTGGCGAGCCGGCGCGCGCGCGACGTGCTGGCGGAACGGTTCCGCGTCTCGCGCGGCACGCTGTTCGATCTGCTCGCGTCGCAGAGCAATTATTTCGGTGTCGCTGCCCGCTATGTCCAGACCGTGATCGAACTCGATACCGCGCGCTATGCGCTTCTCGCCCGGACCGGCCGGCTGCTGCCGGCACTGGGCATTCAACCTGCCGCGCTGGAACCCCGATGACCCCTCCTCATGCCATGCCCCATGACGGGTCCGGTTACGACATGATCGAGCATCCGCGGCCGCGCTTCGCGCCGTGGCTGGTCGAGCCGATGTTGCGCAACAAGGGTACCTATCTGAAGGTCGCTCTGGCGGCCGCCATGATCAATATCTTCGGGCTGATCACGTCGCTGTTCACGATGACGGTGTATGACCGTGTCGTTCCCAACAATGCCTTTTCCTCGCTGGTCGCGCTGTCGATCGGGCTCGCGATCGTCGTCGTGTTCGATTTCGTGCTGCGCGTGCTGCGCGCCTATTTCACCGATCTGGCGGGCGCCGATATCGATCATGATATCGGTGGACGGGTGTTCCGCCGGCTGGTCGCGATCCGGCTCGACCAGAAAAAGGGATCGACCGGCGCGCTGACCGGCATGATGCGCGAGCTCGAGACGCTACGCGACTTTTTCGCGTCGGCCACGATGACTGCGCTGGTCGACGTGCCGTTCATCGTCATCACATTGATCTTCATCGCGATCCTCGGCGGGGCGGTGGTGTGGGTGCCGCTGGCGGCGATCCCGATCGTCATTGGAGCAGGCTGGCTGACGCGACCCGCGCTCGACCGGTTGTCGGCGCGCTCGATGAGCGAAGGGCTGACCAAGCAGAGCGTGCTGGTCGAGACCGTGGGTGCGCTCGAAATGGTCAAGACCAGCGGTGCGAGCAATTTGCTCGGCCAGCGCTGGAAAAAGGCCAACCAGCAGCATTCGGACAGCTCGACGCGCCAACGCCTGGTCTCGACGATCGCAACCACGGTCGCGGCGTCGGCGAACACGCTGGCCTATGCCGGTACCGTCGTCGTCGGCGTGTTCCTGATCGCCGACCACAAGCTGACCACCGGCGCACTGGTGGCCTGTTCGATCCTGTCGGGCCGCGCGGTGCAGCCGCTGGCGACGATTGCGGCGCTGCTGTCGCGGCTGTCCGCGACGCGCACCGCGTACAAGCAGATCGACGCGATGATGGAAACGGGGTCCGAGGAGCCGCGCGGCACCGCGCTCAAGCCCGCCCGCTTCGATGGTCGGATCGAGTTGCGCGGGGTCTCGTTCCGCTATCCGGGTGCCGCGGAAAAGACGTTCGACGGGCTCGATCTGGTCATTCCGGCCGGGCAGCGCGTCGCGCTGCTCGGCAGGGTCGGATCGGGCAAGTCGACGATCGCACGCCTCATCCTCGGTCTTTACCAGCCGCAGGAGGGGCTGGTGATGATCGATGGCACGGACATCCGCCAATATGATCCACGCGCGATGCGGTCGCTGGTCGGGACCGCGCTGCAGGAAAGCGTGCTGTTGAGCGGTTCGGTGCGCGAGAACATCACGCTCGGCCGCCCCGGCGTCGACGATGCCGAGATGCTGCGCGTCGCCGAGCTGACCGGCACGCATGGCTTTATGGGGCGGATCGCCAACGGCTATGACCTGATGCTCGCGGATCGCGGCGAAGGCCTGTCGGGCGGCCAGCGCCAGTCGATCAGCCTCGCGCGCGCGCTTGCCGGTCGTCCGCAGGTGCTGGTGTTCGACGAGCCCACCAGCGCGATGGACCAGACGACCGAAATGCAGCTGATCGATCGGCTTCAGGCCGAGTTGCAAGGCCGCACCTTCGTGCTCATCACGCACCGCCCTGCCCTCGTCCGGCTGGTCGACCGCATCGTCGTCGTCGAGGCGGGCAAGGTCGTCCAGGACGGACCGCGCGACGCCGTCCTGCAAGCGCTCCAGCGTCCCCGCACCGCGGCCTGAGTACGAAACCCATGACCGACACGCATCTCGAAGACCTCGCCGATCGTATCAAGCCCAAGGCGGTATCGAACCTGCTGTTGTGGCTGATCTTGGGCTTCATCGTCGCCTTCATCGCCTGGGCCAGCATCGTGAAGCTGGATCGCACCGTCCATGCACCGGGTCGCGTCGTGCCGAGCAGCCGGTTGCAGGTGCTCAGCAATTTCGAAGGTGGTGTCGTCTCGGCGATCCTCGTCCATGTTGGCGATCTCGTGAAGCGCGGCCAGCCGCTCGTCCGGCTCGACCAGACCCAGGCGGGGGCAGAATTCGGCAGTAGCGAGATCACGGTCGGCGCGCTCAATGCCAAGATCGCCCGGTTGCAGGCGGAGATCGCCGGTCGCGAGCCGGTCTACCCCGCAGCCGTTACCCCCGAGGTCGCGCAGCAGATCGGTATCGAACGCTCGCTCCACGCGGCACGCATGAGCGACCTCGCTAGCCTCAGCGCGGCCGGTGCCGCGCGCGCGGCGCAAGCCGAGCGTGCGGTCGCCGAAGCGCGATCGGCCTATGCCTCGCGGGTATCGGCCCGCGATTCCGCGCAGCGTCAGCTCGAGATGATCCGTCCGCTCGTCCAGCGCGGGATCGAGCCGCAGCTGACGTTGATCCAGCTGGAGAACAGTGCCGCGGTCGCGGGAACCGATGCCGCCCAGGCCTCGGCAGCGATCGCCCGCGCGCAATCCGCCGTCGCTGAAGCGCGGGCGAGTCTTGCCCAGGTACGCAGCAGCTGGCGCGCGCAGGCGGGGACGGATCTGGCCGCCGCGCAATCCGAGATGGCCTCGCGCCAGCGCTCGATGCCGGCGCTTGCCGCCAAGCTCGGGCGCGCGACGGTCGCCTCCCCGGTGGATGGTCGCGTCAATCGCGTGCTCGTGTCGACGGTCGGCAGCAGCATCGGCGCGGGCCAGCCGATCGTCGAAGTGGTGCCGAGCGCCGAGACGTTGACCGTGGAGGCGCTCGTCAGCCCCAAGGACATCGCTGCGGTGCGCATCGGTCAGCGGGCCCGGGTCAACATCACCGCGTATGAATCAGGCGTCTATGGCGGCATGGACGGCCGCGTCCTGACCATCTCGCCCGACGCTACGCTTGAGGAGCGCACCGGTGAGAGCCATTACACCGTGCGGGTACGCGCCGACGCGCAGAACTTCCGCGGCCCCGGAGGCCAGCGTCTGGTGATCGGTCCAGGCATGACGGCGGACGTGAACCTGATCGGCGATAAGCGCTCGATCATGGCCTATATCCTGACGCCCTTCACCCGGCTGCGCGAAGAGGCACTACGCGAATAACGCGATGGCGCCGCAATGATCGAAGGTGGCGGTTAGGCTATTGGCGGCGAATACTTCGTGTGACAGATTTCTTGCGCGATTTGTCTTTCCTCCGCTGTCAAATCTGACACGTTCGTCATGGTGCCGTCATTTAACGGCAATAGGTGCATGAAATTGCGAGATTTTGCGCACAGGGGCGCGAATCGCGTGGCATAATCGGGGGGATCGGTCGTGGGTGCATTTACTGCAGGAAATGTCGTTGTTTATCGGGTCGGGTCCGGTGCCACCGCGCTGTCGAACGCAACCGCCGCGGTGTTCCTCGACGAATATACCTCGGCCGGGATCCTGGTTCAGTCGATCGCGCTGCCGACCGTCGATACGACCCCCGGAGGGATCACCAATCAGACGCTGACCGCAATCGGCAACTCGGCGCTGGAAGGTCTTCTCACGCGCAGCGTCGACGGCCGTTTCCTCATGCTGACCGGCTACGACACGGCGGTCGCAACGACCAACGCCGCTGCGCTGTCGTCCGCAACCGGCCGCGTCGTCGGTCGCGTCGGCGTCGATGGTCTGGTCGACACGTCGACATCGGTAGCGATCGGTTCGGGTAACGTGCGCGGCATCGCGAGCGACAACGGCGCGAGCTTCTACGTCAGCACGTCGACGACCGGCGTCTCCTACGGCACCTTCGGCAGTGCGGCCGTGACGCAGCTCAACACCAGTGCGACCGGCCCCGTCAACGTGCGAGGTCTGAGCCTCTATGACGGTCAGCTCTACGAAAGCTCGATGTCGGGCACGTTCCGGATCTCGACCGTTGGAACTGGCGCGCCGACGACCGCAGGGCAGACCATTACGACTATCGCGAGCGACGGCTCGGCGATGTCGCCCAGCGCAACCGCATCGGCGCCCGGCGCTTTCTTCTTCGCCGATCTCACCGCGGCGGTCGACGGCGTCGACACGCTGTATGTCGCCGACAGCCGGACGGGTGGCGGACTGTTCAAATATTCGCTGGTCGGGGGGCTGTGGACCTCGAACGGCTCGATCGTCGACAGTGGACTGACAGGGCTCACCGGATCGGTCAATGGTAGCACCGTGACGCTGTTCGGCACGACCGGCACCGCGCTTGACCTGTTCAGTGATGCGACCGGCTATAACGGTATCCTGGCGGGGGGCAGCACGCGCCTCGCCACCGCCGCGACCAATACCGCCTTTCGCGGCGTCGCGTTCGCACCGCAGGCTGCTCCGGTCGCGAACGAGACGATCGCGCTGCAGACGACGACGGTCAGCCAGAGCGAAGGCACCGGCACCGACACCGTTTACTCTTTCACGCTGACCCGGACCGGCAGCACCGCCGCAGCTGCCACGGTGACCTATGCGGTCGTCGCGGGCGGCACCGCGGATGCGGCCGATTTCGTCGGTGCGACGACCAACACTGCGATTTTCGCGGCAGGGCAAAGCAGCACGACGGTGACGATCACGGTCGCGGGCGACACGCTGACGGAGACCGACGAGACGTTCGTGCTCGCCCTGTCCTCCCCCAGCGCCGGCTATGACGTCAGCCCGGCCACGCTGACCAACACGGTCCTGAACGACGATTCCGCGTTCGCCATCGCCGCGGGCAGCGCCAGCGAAGCGACCGGCAGCATCCCGTTGATCGTCACGCGCACCGGCGATCTCAGCCAGGCCGCGACCCTGTCCTATGCGGTGTCGCTCGGGAGCAGCGACACCGCCTTGGCGAATGATTTCGCGGGCGGAACGCTGCCTGCGGGCCAGGTGACGTTTGCCGCCAACGCCGCCACGGCCACCATCCTGGTGCCGGTCGACAACGACGCCGTGAGTGAACCCGACGAGACCTTCACCGTCACGCTGTCGGGCGCTGGCGCAGGCCAGACGATCATCACCGTGAGCGCGACCGGCACGATCCTCAACGACGACCTGCCCGGGCTGTCGATCGCCAACGCCTCGATCATCGAGGGTGATGCAGGCACGAGCGTGCTGGTCTTCACGGTGACCGCCAGCGCCCCCGCTCCCATCGGCGGGATCAGCTTCCAGGCGACGACGTCGGACGGCACGGCGTCTGCGGGCACCGACTATGTCGCGCTGGCGGGCAATTTCACGATCGCGGCCGGCGCTACCAGCACCACCGTGAGCGTCGTGATCACCGGCGATACGGTGTTCGAGCGCAACGAAACGCTGCTGGTGACGCTGACCAACCCGACCAATGCGATCATCGCAGGTGGCCCGGCGACCGGCACGATCGCCAATGACGACGCGGTACCCGCGACCGCATCGATCTTCACGACCACTTTCGCCAATTTCGCTGCATCGGGCTTCACCCCCAACGCCGCAGCGAGCAGCGGACAGCTCGACTCCAACGTCTGGCGCGTCGTCGGCCTATCGGACCAGACCAACCCGGCATACGGCTTCACCGGCGCATCGGGGGGCGATTTTGGTCGTGGCCTGATCAGCGGCGATCCCGTGACCGCGGGCGTCTACACCCCGGTCAACGACCGTGCGCTGATCCTCCAGCCGACCGGTGCCGAGCTCGAAGCGGGCGGCTTCATCGAGGCGCGCATCCAGAACACGAGCGGCGCGACCGCGACCAGCTTCGACATCGGGTTCGACTGGGCGTATCGCAACAATGCGACGCGCGGCGAGAACATGCAGCTCGCCTATTCGACCGACGGCACGACCTTCACGAGCGTGGCCGCGGCCAGCTTCACGACCCCGACGGCGATCGACAACACCACCGCCACTTTCACCACCCAGAACGAACAGGTCAGCATCGCCGGCACGGTCGCCGATGGCGGCTATCTCTATCTGCGCTGGATCCATGTCTCGTCGGTCGGCAGCGGCAGCCGTGACGAAGTGGGGATCGACAATGTTTCGGTCACCGCGCGGCTGAGCACCGATCCCACCGCGGCGATCAGCAACATCAGCCTTCTCGAGGGCGATGGCGGCGCCACCGCCGCGGTCTTCACGGTCACGCGTTCCAGCGGCGTCGGTACCGCGAGCGTCAGCTACGCCACGGCGAACGGCACCGCGCAGGCAGGCAGCGACTATGTCGCGCAGACCGGTACGGTCAATTTTGCGGCCGGCGAGACGAGCAAGACGATCACGATCCTCGTCAACGGCGACAGGGTCAACGAAGCGAACGAGACCTTCGTCGTCAACCTGACCAACCCGGTCGGCTTCGTCGTTCCCGCCCCAAGCGCGACCGCGACGATCCTCAACGACGATACCGGCCCGATCGCGATCTACGATATCCAGGGGCTCGGCCACCGCTCGCTGTTCACCGGCCAGGTCGTCGCTACCAGCGGCATCGTCACCTCGGTCCGCAGCAACGGCTTCTACATCCAGGATCCCAACGGCGACGGCGATGACGGCACGTCGGACGCGATCTTCGTTTCGACCGGTACCACTGCGCCGACGGTCTCGGTCGGCAATGCGATCACGCTATCGGGTACGGTCGCCGAATTCGCATCGGCCACGACCAACTTGACGATCACGCAGCTGAACAGCCCGACCGCGATCATCGTCACCAATCCGTCGGTCGCGCTGCCGGCTGCGGTGCTGATCGCGACCGACGGCACCGGTCGCGCGCCGCCTACCCAGGTGATCGATGACGATCGCCTCACCAGCTACGATCCGACCACCGACGGCGCCGACTTCTATGAATCGCTTGAGGGGATGCGCGTCACTGTCCGCGCGCCGCGGGTCGTCGCCGATACCAACGCCAATGGCGAAACCTATGTCGTCGCGTCGCTGGGCGTGGGCGCTACGGGTCTGAACAGCCGGGGCGGCATGACGATCTCGGCGGGCGACGTGAACCCCGAGACGATCAAGATCTATCAGGGCACATCGGCCGCGGGCGCCTATCACCAAGGCGACACGCTGAACGACGTTACCGGCATCGTGAATTACTTTGGAGGTGAGTACGAGGTCGACCCGATCGGCCCGGTCAGCGCTGCAACCACCGCGACCCCCCTGCCCCGCGAGACGACCAATCTGGTCGGGACGGCATCGGGGCTGAGCTATGCCAGCTTCAACCTGGAGAACCTGTCGCCCGTGGCCACGCGGGCGACAGGCGACACCGACGCCACCTATGCCGTCAAGCAGGCGGCCGTCGATGCGCGCTTCACAATCCACGCCAACGAGATCGTCAACGCGCTGCACAATCCCGACATCATCGGCGTGCAGGAGGTCCAGGACGCCGATGGCGAGAATGCCGGCACCGACCTGTCGGGCGCCGCGACCGCGCAGAAGCTGATCGATGCGATCGCCGCGGCGGGCGGCGCGACCTATCGCTATGTCGAGGTCGCGCCGACCGCGACCAACATCAGCGGCGGGGCGCCCAACGGCAACATCCGCAACGGCTTCCTCTTCAACACCGAGCGGGTGAGCTATGTCGAGGGCTCGGCGACCGCGATCCAGGCCGACGCTTATAACGGCACGCGCAAGCCCGCCGTCGCCGATTTCGTGTTCAACGGTCAGGTATTCACCGCGATCGACATGCACTCGACCTCGCGCGGCGGATCGGACGCGCTGTACGGCGCGAACCAGCCTCCCAACAACGCCGGCGACGCCGCCCGCACCGCGCAGGCGACCGCGGCCAAGGCCTATGTCGATGCGATCCTTGCGCGCGATCCGTCGCACCAGTTCGTCGTCAATGGCGACTTCAACGGCTTCTACTATGAAACCGCATTGCAGACGCTGGCACCCGCGGGCAACACTGGCGCGTTGTCGAACCTGATCTACAAACTGCCGGTCGAAGAGCGGTACACCTATTATTTCGACGGCTATTACCAGTCGTTCGACAACATCATCGTCTCGACCGGGCTGTATGCCGGATCGAGCTTCGACATCGTCCACTATAATGCGGGTTATAATGACGGGCTGTCGACGACCGATCACGACCAGGCGCTGGCGCTGATCGGGATCGTGCGGAGCGGCACCGGTCCGGCCGTCGCGGTCGCCGACGGGTTCGCGATCACCGCGATCTCGGTCTATGGCGGCACCGTGCTGGCCAACGACACCGGTGGTGATGCATCGCTCAGCGTCGTTGCGCTGAATGGCAGCGCGGCCGGGGTCGGTCAGGCCGTGCGCCTCTCGTCGGGTGCACTCGTCACGCTGCTGTCAGGCGGTACCTTCGCCTATAATCCTGACGGCGCGTTTAGCGCGCTCGCCGCGGGCGCGACGACCACCGACAGCTTCACCTACACCATCAGCGGCGGGTCGACCGCGACCGCGACGATCACGATCGGCGGGATCGCGACCCCTGCCCCGGATGGCGCCGGGCATATCCTCGGGACCGCCGGCAACGACACGTATGGCGGCACGCAGGGCACGGACTATTTCGATCTGTCGAATGGCGGCGTTGATCGCGTGAGTGGTGGAGCCGGGGCGGATGCGTTCTTCTTCGGTTCGGCGCTGACCGGGGCGGACCGGATCGACGGCGGTTCGGGTATCGATCAGGTCGGCCTGCAGGGCGACTATACCGGTGCCAATCGATTGGTGCTGACCGCCACCACGCTGAACGATGTCGAGGTTCTCGCTGCTCTGTCGGGCTTCAGCTACGATATCGTCCTCAACGACGGCGTCATCGGCGCTGCGGACAATTTCACGGTGTTCGGGACCAATCTGGCGGCGGGCGATGCGTTCACCGTCGACGGGTCCGCCGTCGCGTCGGGATGGCTGACGCTGTATGGTGGTCTAGGTGTCGACACCTTGACCGGGGGCGCGGGCAATGACGGCTTCCTGTTCGGGGCGGATCGTTGGAGCGCGACCGATGTCGTGGTCGGGGGCGCCGGCAACGATCAGCTGGCGCTCGACGGCGACTATACCATCACGCTCGACAGCCGTGCCGGTGTCGAGACGGTGGCGTTGCTCGCAGGTCCGGCACAGCCGGGCAATGCTGCGAACGACTATGTCATCACTATTGCCGACAGCTTCGTTACCGGGGGCGCGACCAAGACGGTCTGGGGGCTGCCGGTCACGACCGATCTGGTCGTCGACGGACGCGCGGTCGCGCAGGGCAATCTGAACATCTTCGGTGGATCGGGCAACGACACTCTGACGGGTGGCAGCGGCAACGACCTGCTGTTCGGCGGAGCCGGTCGCGACACGCTGGCCGGTGGGGCGGGCAACGACGTCTTCGTTTACAATGCTGCCAGCGAGTCCTCGGGCACGGGATACGACACGCTGGTCGGTTTCACCCGTGGTGCAGACGTCGTCCAGGCTGCGGGCGTCGTTCGCAATACGTATGGCACCGATGTCACCGGCCAGCTCGACGATGCGAGCTTCGACACCGATCTCGGCAACGCGGTACGCGGCAGCCTGACCAGCGGGTCGGCGGTGTTCTTCAACGCCAACGCCGGCAATCATCAGGGCGAGACGTTCCTGGTGGTCGATGTCAATGGGATCGACGGCTATCAGGCGGGACAGGATCTGGTCATGCAGATCGTCCCACCGGCCGCGTTCCAGGTGACCGCAGCACCAGTGGAAATGATTGCTCCCCAATCGATGATGATGGACCTCGTTGCGGTCCACCTGCCTATCGGCTGATCCGGCTTCGTGGGGCTACTGCGGTCGGGTGCCAACGATCGCAGTAGCGACGTCGAGAGGGCGTGGGATTGGCACCATCTCACTGCAGAGTGATTGCTCGCGGTTCATATGGAAGCGCCCACTTTTAGACGCTTGGATTAAGTGAATAAGGGGCCGGGAACCCAAAAATCGTGCACCGGTTCGTCGCGATCTTCCTGTTTATTCTTTCCGAACGGCTATTTCGCGAAATAGTATACCGTAGTGCACTGAAACCGAGTCAGTTTGCGCCACCATCACTTTCGAAAATTCAATCTTCAAAAGACAAGCGCATTGCCGATTGCATCCCGTCTGAGCGGCGCCTTTACCCCCGTGGAACTGTTACTCACGTTATACAGATCGATGTAAATTATTTGCAATATCAGGGCTTTATATAAAAAGGTTAATCATCGCAGTGCGTTACTCGTAAAAATCTTGAAAATCTTCATATTAGTGATTTCGCAAAAGTTATGATAGATTAACAGAAATACGAAGACCAATGTCTTTGGCATGACTTAAGAGTGCACGCGATTCCGCCCTGCATTTGCAGGGGATGATAATGAACTTAGGCAGCATCAGTCCGCTCGTTGGTATGGTCGAAAAACTTGCGCTCTACACGCCCGTCTCGGTGGAAGATCGGGTTGGTCTGCTCGAACTGCCGTACTCGTCACGCTTTTTCGAAGCTGGTAGTTACTTGCTTCGCGACTGCGATACGCCTGACCAATGCGGTATGTTGGTTTCAGGCCTCGCGTATCGGCATAAAGTCAGTGCGGAAGGCCTGCGCCAGATCGTCTCGATCTATATCCCTGGCGAGTTCTACAGCCTACAACAGCTATATCTCGCCACCGCAGACAGTAACGTGCAGACGCTGACCCGGTGTGAGGTCGTCACGATATCCCATGAGGCGCTGCGTCGGCTTGCGGCGGAGCGGTTTTCCGTGGCGCAGGCTCTCTTTGCGACAACAATCGTCGAGTTATCGATATCGCGGGAATGGATGCTCAATATCGGACGTCGCGACGCACGCACGCGCATTGCTCATTTGTTATGCGAATTCGCCTTCAGGCTCGACAAGCACAGTTTGCCAGCCGGTCAGGCATATGAACTGCCGATGACACAGGAGCAATTGGCAGACGCCCTCGGCTTGACAGCCGTTCATGTCAACAGAACCTTAAAGGTTCTCGTAAATGATGGCCTTATTTTCTATAGCAAGCGTGGTGTGACCATTCCGGATTGGGATGTGCTAGTCGCAAGAGCAGGATTCAACAGCAGATATCTGCACATGAATCTATCTGATACGACAGCACATAAACCATGCCATGCACAGAGGTTTTAATGACATAATTTGCAGACTGCTTATAGGAAATGTATCAGTAATGTCGGGTAGGTTACGGTGACCTTGAAGACTGTGCTACACATTAACGTATCAACCGCCCCCGATCGCCACGGTTCGTCAGTCAGATGGTCGCCGCTGGAAGCCGCACTGCGCAGATCCGCTAGCCTGAACAAGGCGGTCGCCGCCGTCTGGCTGGCTTTGACGTGGAGCGCAGTACTGGTTCTGGATGGTACGTTAGGACCGCACATCTCTCTCAACGCTGTGTACCTGGCGCCTTTGTGTTTTACCGTATGGTGCCTTGGTAGGATCGCCGGCCTCGTATCCGGCCTCACAGTGGTCGCCGTAACCCTGTATCTCAATGGCTTTGGCGATGGCCTCTCCGCACAGGCCTCGACCGTCTCGGTGTCGACGGCCGCCTGGAATGCAGGCGTGAGGGTTTTCGGCGTGATGTTTATTATTCTGTTCGTTGGAGCGTTTCGCCGAACTTTCGATCAGGAGCGGGCAAACGCTCAGATTGATCCTCTGACCGGGCTAGGCAATCGTCGGGCATTCAAAATTGAGTGCAGCCGACTAGAGTTGGCAAATGCACGAGATCATCGAATTCTTCTTTGTGGGTTAATCGACGTGGACGATTTCAAGTCGGTCAACGATCAACACGGCCATGCTGCGGGAGACGAGGTTTTGCGTATCGTTGCCGACGCCCTTCTCTCCGCCGTCCGACCCTATGACGCGACCGCCCGACTAGGCGGCGACGAGTTCGCATTTTGTCTCGCCGTTCGCGACACGGCATCCGCAGAAAGAAAAAGCGGTAAAATCCATGATGCCGTAATGGCCGTGCTTAACCAGACGGACTACAGGGCGACCTGCAGCCTTGGCGCAGCCACGGGGTTAGATGTGGCAGACACGCTGCGCATTGCCGATCAAGCCTTGTACCGGGCTAAAGACGCCGGGAAGAGCGAATGGATTTTTCAAGTCGGCGGTAACCCCGGTGACCAATAGTGCAGCGAAATTGTCGGATTAGCGTTCTCGGTATGGACATTTGATCGGCATTGCCTGTTAAACAAAATGTGGTCAGGGCCGACTCC
Organism: Sphingomonas sp.; assembly: GCA_021154945.1. Classification (GTDB taxonomy): domain Bacteria; phylum Pseudomonadota; class Alphaproteobacteria; order Sphingomonadales; family Sphingomonadaceae; genus Sphingomonas. Next base: position 1,487 of record JAJNQF010000286.1, on the reverse strand, counting down.
AATGACAGGCGCACGTCCAGCGTTGTTCGAAAAGATTGTCTTGCGCGTGAGAGCGCGTCAACCGCATTGGCTCTGTTCCGCATCATAGACGTGCGGAAAGACAGTAATGGACTGGGGAGGTTTTCGGACCTCCCCTTTAGTTCACTGCGGGACATACCCTATGGCACCGGTCCGACCCGGAACATTCGCCCAATGCCGGACGCTCGGGCCCCAAATCAGGACTCCCGAACGCGGTCATTCGTTCAGGTTGATTTTCGCATCGGTCACTCGTGATGCAAAAATCAAAAGTTTTGCATCAACGCCAAGAACGCAAAGCGGTCGGCCGACTAACGCCCACTTGCGGTCATTCATGTCAGTCATCAGTTTATCGATTTATGATCGATGTATTGGTTCTGATCCTTATCCCGCTCGCGGCCAGCCTAGCTACTACGGTGTTGGCCTTTGCACTCATGAAGCGTCTTACAGCCAAGCCGGTCCCGCTGACAGTCGCTTCCGCAACAGTCTTTCCTGCCGTGGTTGCGGCGTTGGCTGTCTACGTCGGATGTTCTGGACGTGATTTACATGGGATCGTAACAACGCTGCTTGCAGCAATCGGCGTCGTAAGCGTGCCAATCACGACCATCACGGCAAGGCTGCTTACAAAGCGCTATGCCTCGTAGCGGGTGCACGGCGGACAGGCGCGGCGTCTATCAAGGAACGTCCGCGCACCACCACTTTTCGCGGTTCCTGATGCAAAATTCACAAGTTTTGCATCACGCGAAAAATGGCCGAATTACAGACGCTTCCATGATGCATAAATCCAATGCACAATCAGTGCATGATTTATGGCTACGCACGCGTTTCATCCAACGGGCAGAATCTAGCCCAGCAGCTCGCCCAACTCGACGCAGCCGGCTGCACGAACGTCTATCGCGAGAAGATCAGCGGCGCGACCGCCGAACGGCCCCAGCTCAAGCGCGCGATCGGCGCGCTCGATATCGGCGACGTGCTTATGGTGACGTCGACCGATCGCCTCGCCCGTAATACCCGCGATCTGCTGAACATCCTTCATGCGGTGAAGGAAGCCGGTGCTGGCTTCCGGTCGATCGCGGAGCCGATGGTCGATACCACCTCACAGTTCGCCGATGTCATCATTGCCGTGCTGGGGGTCGCAGCCAGCTACGAGCGGCATCGTATTACCGAGCGCACCGCTGCCGGCAGGGTCCAGGCCAAGGCAAGGGGCGTGAAGTTCGGCCGACGTGCTGCTCTGACCCCTCACCAGCAGTCCGAGGCCCTACAGCGGCTTTTAGCCGGCGACACCCAGCGCACCGTCGCCGCTCTACTTGAGGTCAATCAGGCGACGATATCGCGACTATCTCGGAATCCTGGTTGATTGTGGGATCAGAACGAGACTTGGGAAACAGACCGCTACACCAGATAGATAACAAAATGCCCCGCTGCGGGGGGGGGGGGGCCGCGGGGCGCTTTGAAAACTAGCTAGGCAGGGG
>JAJNQF010000280.1 GCA_021154945.1 Sphingomonas sp. | reverse complement strand
TGCGATCCGAGGACGGCGAGCACATCGGCTACGTGACGATGCTGCGGGATCGTACGGCACGGCGCCGGATGGCCGACGACGCCCGCCGGGAGGCGGAGTTCCTCCGCAGCGTCGTCGCCTCGTCGGACGACTGCATCAAGGTCCTCGACCTCGACGGCGATCTCCTGTCGATGACCGAGGGCGGCATGAGGATCATGGAGGTCGAGGACTTCGAGGCGATCCGCGGCTGCGCATGGGCCAGCTTCTGGACCGATCAGGGCAACGCCGACGCGAAGGCCGCGGTCGAAACGGCGCGCAAGGGCGGAACCGCGCACTTCCGCGGCCCCGCGACGACGATGGCCGGGACGCCGAGATGGTGGGACGTGAAGGTCACGCCGATCCTCGGACTCGACGGCGAACCCGAGAAGCTCCTCGCGGTCTCCCGCGACGTGTCGGTGCAGCGGCGCGTGGAGGTCAACCGGGACGCCCTGCTGGAACTGGGCGACCGGTTGCGCGAGTGCACATCCGCTTCCGCGATCGCCCATGCCGCGGCCGAGGTGCTGGGGCGAACGCTCGGCGTCGATCGCGTGGGCTACGGCGAGGTCGAACCGACGACCGACACGCTGATGATCGAGCAGGACTGGACCGCGCCGGGCGTCCCTTCGGTTCGGGGCATGGTCCGCTTCCGGGAGTACGGATCGTACATCGAGGACCTCAAACGCGGTCGGGAGGTCGTCATCGACGGTGGCGTGGTCGACGACCGGGCGAATGCGGAGGCGTTGCGACGCGCGGCTGCGACCGCCCTGGTCAACATACCGATCATGGAGCGTGGGTCCCTCGCGGCGATCCTGTTCGTCAACCAGCGCGACGCCCGCGACTGGACGGCGGCGGAGATCGCCTTCATTCGCGAGATCGCCGATCGGACGCGGGTGGCGATCCAGCGCCACAAGGCGGAGACGAGACTGAGCGACCTCGCCGCCTCGCTCGAGGAGCAGGTGGAGCAGCGTACCGCCGATCGGAACCGTCTCTGGACGCTGTCGCGCGACGTCATGCTCGTGGCCGGCTTCGACGGCGTGATCGGCGCGGTCAATCCGGCGTGGATGACGACCCTCGGCTGGTCAGAAGCCGAACTCCTGTCGCGGAACTTTCTCGATCTCGTCCATCCCGAGGATCTGATCGCCACGCGGAACGCCGCCGGCGCTCTGGCGGAAGGCACCGTCTTCAGCAGGTTCGACAATCGGTATCGCCACAAGGACGGCAGCTACCGCACCATCACATGGACCGCAGCCCCCGGAGACGGACTGATCATCGCGGTCGGCAGGGACGTGACGGCGGAACACGATCAGGCGGAAGCGCTGCGCCATGCCGAGGAGGCGCTGCGTCAGGCTCAGAAGATGGAGGCGGTGGGCCAGCTGACCGGCGGCCTGGCGCACGACTTCAACAACCTGCTGACCGGCATGATGGGCAATCTCGAACTGCTGCAGCACCGGGTCGCTCGCGGTCGGATCGAGGACCTCGACCGCTTCGTGAATGCCGCGCAGGGTGCCGGTCGACGTGCCGCCGCGCTCACGCAGCGGCTGCTGGCCTTCTCGAGGCGTCAGACGCTCGATCCCAAGCCGACGGACGTGAACCGACTGATCACCCACTTCGAGGAGATGCTGGAACGGACGGTCGGTGCGACCGTCGACATCGAGATCATCGGCGCGGTCGACCTGTGGCCCGCCGAGATCGATGCCGGCCAGCTCGAGAACGCCATCCTCAACCTGTGCATCAATGGTCGCGATGCCATGCCGAACGGCGGCAGGCTCACGATCGAAACCGCCAACGAGCGGTTCGACGATCGGGCGGCCGGGGATCACGAGCTTCCAGCAGGACACTACGTCTCCATCTGCGTCACGGACAGCGGTACGGGCATGAGCCCGGAGGTCATCGAACGGGTGTTCGAGCCCTTCTTCACGACCAAGCCGCTCGGACAGGGAACGGGTCTGGGTCTTTCGATGATCTACGGGTTCGCACGCCAGTCCGGCGGCCATGTCCGCATCCGCTCCGAGGTGGGTCGGGGCACCTCGGTCTTCATCTATCTGCCGCGCCATCACGGAGATGTCGTGGACGACGCCATGGAGACGCAACGCGCCGCGACCAGGATCGCCGGAGGGCAGACCGTCCTCGTCGTGGACGACGAGGCCACCATCCGTCATCTGATCGACGAGGTGCTGGACGAGCAGGGCTACACCGTGATCGGCGCAGCGGATGGGGCGGCCGGCCTGAAGGTACTGCAGTCCGGTGCACCCATAGAGCTGCTGATCACCGACGTCGGTCTGCCGAACGGCCTGAACGGACGACAGGTCGCGGATCATGCCCGCACGCTGCGGCCCGGACTGAAGGTGCTGTTCATCACCGGGTTCGCGGAGAACGCCGCTGTGGGGAACGGGCACCTCGAGCCCGGCATGGAACTGCTCACCAAGCCGTTCACGCTCGAAGCGCTGACGAGCAAGGTCGCCGCGATGGTCAAGGCGCCGTCCTGATCGGCCTCCCCGTCGCTCGCCGGCCGCGGCCCTGGTCGCCGCGTGCCGGGACCGAACGACCGACGAGGATAGGCGAGTCCCTCCAGCGGTATCGATGATCCCGGGGGCAAGCGTACGGACACGAGGCGGGACGGACGCGACGGGACGAGCACGTCCCGACCGGCGGCCACGCGTGGCCCGCCGCGCCGCGGACGGCATCCACGAGTGACGGGTCCGGCACGACTGGAACAATTCAATAGTATTTGATTCGTAATCCATTGAACTATCGTTCGTCTACGCCACATCGGGCCCGTCCGGTCAGGCCGCCGATCGGACGATGCATCGGCACCGGCGGCCGGGAGTACGTGGAATGACGATGAACGCGATCGAGTGGTCGAGGGGCGACGCCTCCGTGACCGGGATGGCCCGACGACCGGGACCGAGGATCGCCGCCGTGACCCGAAGGGAGGTCGGGGCATGACGGGCCCCATGGCGGAGGGACGCCCACGATGACGGCCGAGACCGGTCGGGAAGGGCCTCCGGAGCCGGCTGCCCCGTTCGTTCCCATGCTCTACGACGACGACGCGGACGGGTTCGCCGGCGTTGCGCTCGTCCACAACTTCGGCGAGGCCGAGGGGGAGATCGAACCGGGTCTGGCGGTCTGGATCCTCGGGACGGCGACCGTCTCGGATGCGCGCGAACGCTACGAATGGATGCTCACCCGCCCGGAACGCTGGGCCGTCTGGGCGGACCTCGCGCCCGGGGCGGGCCCGGAGGGGCTCACGCTGATGATCGAGGCCGAGCGCGCCGAGGACGTCCGCCGGGCCATCGGAGGCACCTAGTCGACGGGGTCGCGGCGGGACGGAGCATCACGGCGCATCGGTCGCGGATCCTTGTTTCGGCCGCGCCCGGTCCGTTGCGTCGTCACGGTTCCAGTCGGACGATGCCGTCGTGCTCCTCCGCCCCGATCGGCCGGTTCGTCGTCATGCTCCACCGTACGAGGGCCTGGGGTCTGGTCGTGAAGTACACGACGACCGAGGTGTATCCGGGTCCGTGCGCGACGACCCTCGCCGGATGGCGCTCCTCCTCGCGTCCCGTCTCGGACACGTAGACGAGCCTCGCGCCGGGGGGCAGACCCCGCAGATCCTCAGCGGTCATCGGGTCCGTATGGCCCTGTCCCCGATCGGCCGCAACAGTTCGCCGGGACCGCCGCCGGAGGGATGCTCCTCCCGGTATCGCCACACCGAACGCACCCGACGTTCCACTGCGCAGACGCCCGTCGGGATCGGACCGCCGTTGCGTCATGCGGGCACGGCGACCCGTACCATGGCCGTCGCGCTGCGGTTGCCCCGGACCCGTTCGGATCCATTTCGGATCGGAACGCGCTTGTCGGACGACCGGCGTCCGGTACGGTCTCCGGGTGAAGCGTCATCGACCCGGTTCCTTCGATCTCGAGACGGCGTTCGCCGGTACGCTCTGCCTCGTCGCCGCGCTCGCCGGCATCGAACGCGTCCATGCCGCGATGCTCGCGATGGTCCGGTGATGGTCGTTCCCGCCTGACGAGCGAAGCGCTGGGGCGTCGGCGCCCCATCGGCGACTTGCCGGCCCTGACGTGGGCACGGTTGGCCGAAGAGGAGATTGGTCGGGATCGGACCGGATGCGGTTGCGTCCGCCGCGATGTCGGCCGTAACCTGCCGGATGCACGATGCATCAGCCCCGACCTCATCCGACGCATCGACGACGATGCGGTTCCTCAGGGCGGCTATCGCAGCGCGCCGGTGGATCCGCGTCATCGCGGCGATCTCGGCGATGGCTCCGCTTCCGACCGCGGCGTCGGCACGGACCGCGGTCGAGCTGCATACCTTCCACTGTCTGCACGGATGCCCGATCGGGGCGGCCGGCATCGACGACGTCGTCGTCCGTGAGATCTACACTCTGGCGTCGAACGATCTGACCAAGATGGCCGACTGGGTCGCCTACCGCGTGACGCCGGATTCGATCGGCCCGTCGGGAGTCCGCAGATGGACCGCCGATCCCTGGATCGATCCCGAGGAGACGCTCGAGCCCGACGACTACGACGGCGCCCCTGCGGCCCTGGGGATCGACCGCGGCCATCAGGCTCCGCTCGCCGCGTTCTCCGGCACGCCCTTCGCGAACGACACCAATGCGCTTTCGAACATCACGCCTCAGGGCGCCGGCCTGAACCAGGCCGCCTGGCAGCGCCTGGAGGCCCGAGAGAGCGATCTGGCGAAGCGGGAGAACATCGCCGTGTACGTGACGACCGGCCCCCTGTTCGAGCGCGTCATGCCGCCGCTCCCCCAGGCGGACGAGAGGCACCGCGTTCCGTCCGGTTACTGGAAGGTGATCGCCACCACCGACGGACGAGCGTCCGCGTTCATCATGGACACGGCGGCTCCGCGGACGCTCGACCACTGCGATGCCCGCGTGACGATCGAGGAGGTCGAACTGCGTACGCGTCTCGGACTCTTCCCGCGACTGGCGACCAGGGCGTTCAAGGACCTCTCCCCCGCCCTCGGGTGCGCGGCGTGAAGCGCGCGTCCATCGGCCGCCTGGCCACCCCGGCGATCCTCCTGATCTCGTGCTCGTGCGCCCGTACGCCGCCCGCGGACCTGACCGGCTTCGGGCGTGCGGCGACCGGACTTCAGACCGACGTCGGCTCATCGTTCGCAGAGGCGAACAGGCTGGCACGCTCGGCGGAGACGGACCGCTTCGTCCGATCGGGCGCGATCGGTCTCTCCGAGCGGCGGTTCCCCTCCGCCGTTCCGCCCGAGGTCGCCGCCGCCTGGCGGAACGCGCTCGGCGATCTCGCCCGCTACGGCAATCTCCTGGCCACGCTGACCGGCGGCGGCCGTGGTTCGATGCGGACGGACGCGTTCAGGCAGCTCGGCGTGCAGCTCTCCGCCGGCCCCGTGGCGGCCGATCTGGATCCGGGGATCGCCGCGGGGTTCTCGGCGCTGGCCGGAGCGCTCGTCGATCTGCGGGCGCAGAGCAGCGCGCGCGACATCATGCGCCGGACCGATCCCGACGTGCGCAGGCTGCTGGTCTCGATGGCGGATGCGGTCGGCGTCGACGACGGTTCGGGACTGCGCGGAACGGTCAGGTCGAACTGGACCGCCGCGCTGACCGCCCATCAGCGGACCTACGCGGTCGCAGCGACCGAGAAGGCCGATGCCCGACAACGCCAGATAGTCTCGGACTATCTCGCCGGCATCGACAGGCGCGATGCGCAACTGGCGGGTCTGGCGATGCTGCGGTCGTCGCTGCTGTCGCTCGCCGACGCCCAT
>JAJNQF010000277.1 GCA_021154945.1 Sphingomonas sp. | reverse complement strand
ACGCGGCGGATTATTGCGCCTACCCGGTCGTCAGCAGCGAATCCGAAAGCGCGCGTGCGTCGATCGGCATCGGCCTCAGCGACGGCTGACCGCAATTTAATCCTCCCCCGCCAGGGGGAGGTGGCTGGCTCTTGCCAGACGGAGGGGGAGGTAAGAGACGACCTTGGTTCCGTGTCCTCCCCCTCCGTCGCTGCGCGCCACCTCCCCCTTGCGGGGGAGGATCGGTAACTCGAAGACGGGGCCGCCATCCCCCGCGCAAAAGCAATCCTACCCGCCGCCAAAGCATCATTCGGTTGCGGTGCAGCGGGTTGCCCGCCATCTCTCATCCCATGGCAAGCCTCCTAGACCCCACCGCCCGCGGGCGCGTCATCCTCGTCGGGGCGGGCCCGGGCGATCCCGGTCTCCTGACCGTCCGCGCGGTCGAGGCGCTGAAGACCGCCGACGTCGTCGTGCATGACGGACTGATCGACCCACGCGTGCTCGACATCGCACCGCCATCGGCACAGCGTATCTCGGTCGCCAAGCAGCGCGCGCGTCACACGCTGCCGCAGGAGGCGATCAACGCGCTGATCATTGCGCACGTGAAGACCGGCGCGATCGTCATTCGCCTCAAGGGCGGCGACCCGTTCGTGTTCGGTCGCGGCGGCGAGGAAGTGGAGGCGGTCCGCGCCGCCGGCCTCCCCGTCGAAGTGATCCCTGGCGTCTCGGCGGCACTCGGTTGCGCGGCGGAAGCGATGCTGCCGCTGACGCACCGCGATCATTCGAGCGCAGTCAGCTTCGTCGCGGGCCAGTGCAAGGGTTTGACCGATCAGGACTGGTCGGGGCTCGCCGGCCAAGGCCGCACGCTTGTGATCTACATGGGCATCGCCACCGCGACCGACATTGCCGACAAGCTGATGGCCGACGGCGTCGCGCCCGACATGCCCGTCGCCGTGCTCGAACGCGGCACGTTGCAAGGCAGCCGGGCGATCCGGACGCTACTCGCCGATCTAGGCGCCATGGTGGCGCGTGAGGCGGTGAAAAGCCCCGCGATCATCGTCGTCGGAGAGGTCGTCGAACTGTCGGACGCCGAAGACAAACTTGCCCGCTGGGCTCGCGTAGCAGAGGACGCCGCCGCATGAAGCTGTTGACCGGAAACGACCTTCCCACCGGCGATGTCGTGTGGTGGACCGGCAACGGCTGGTCGCGCCATATCGAGGACGCGGTCGACGTCGGCGTTGCGGGTGAATCCATCCTCCAGGCTGAGGAAGGCGCACGCCGGGTCAACGTGCCCTATTTGATCGAGGCGACGCAAACCGACGAAGGCCCCCGTCCCGCCCACATCAAGGACCGCATCCGCGCGCTCGGCCCGACGATGCGGCCCGACCTGACTCTCAAACCCGCCGACCCGAACGCCGGCAGCTGGGTAATCTGATATGTATAAATATGACGAATATGACCAGGCGATCGTCGACCAGCGCGTCGACGAATTCCGCGATCAGGTCCGCCGCCGCCTCTCTGGCGAGCTGACCGAGGACCAGTTCAAGCCGTTGCGGCTGATGAACGGCCTGTACCTCCAGCTGCACGCATACATGCTGCGCGTCGCGGTGCCGTATGGGACGCTCGACGGGCGCCAGATGCGGATGCTCGGCCACATCGCGCGCAAATACGATCGTGGTTACGGCCACTTCACCACGCGCCAGAACATCCAGTTCAACTGGATCCAGCTCGATCAGACCCCGGACATCCTCCAGGAGCTGTCGACGGTCGAGATGCATGCCATCCAGACCAGCGGCAACTGCATCCGCAACATCAGTTCCGACCAGTTTGCCGGCGCCGCCGCCGACGAGGTCGCCGACCCGCGCCCGTGGGCCGAGTTGATCCGCCAATGGTCGACCTTCCACCCCGAATTCACGTACCTCCCGCGCAAATTCAAGATCTGCGTGATCGCTGCGGACGAGGATCGCGCGGCGATGCGCCTGCACGATATCGGCATCGGGCTGCACGTCCGCGACGGCGAACTCGGCGCGAAGATCTTCGTCGGCGGCGGCATGGGCCGCACGCCGATGATCAGCCACGAGATCCGCGACTTCGTCCCCGCCGACGACCTGATGAGCTATCTCGAGGCGTGCCTGCGCGTCTACAATCGCTACGGCCGCCGCGACAACATCTACAAGGCGCGGATCAAGATCCTGCTGCACGAGATCGGCCCCGACGAATATCGCCGCCAGGTCGAGGAGGAATTCGCCGCGGTGAAGGGCCTCGGCCTCGATCCTCCGCGGGCCGAACTGGAGCGTATTACGAGCCACTTCGGCGCGCCCGACTTCGATCCGAACGCCTCGACCGACATCGACCGCAGCGATCCCGACTTCGCGGTCTGGCTCGATCAGAACGTTAAAGCCCACAAGCAGCCGGGCTACGCGATCGTCAATATCAGCCTCAAGCCGATCGGCGGCATCCCCGGCGACGCGTCCGCGGACCAGATCGACGTGATGGCCGATCTCGGCACGCGCTACAGCTTCGACGAATTGCGCGTCACGCATGCGCAGAACATCGTCCTGCCGCACGTCCGCATCGCCGACCTCCACGCGGTGTGGACGGCGATCAACGACGCCGGGCTTGCGGAGGCCAATCTCGACCTGATCAGCGACATCATCGCCTGCCCGGGACTCGACTATTGCAGCCTCGCCAATGCGCGCTCGATCCCGCTCGCGCAGAAGATCGCAACCCGCTTCGGCAGCCTCGATCGCCAGCGCGACCTAGGCGAACTGAAACTCAAGATCAGCGGCTGCATCAACGCGTGCGGGCATCATCACGCGGGCCACATCGGCATCCTCGGCGTCGACAAGAAGGGCACCGAGAATTACCAGCTCTCGCTCGGCGGCTCGGGCGCGGAGGATGTGAGCCTCGCTAAGATCACCGGGCCCGGTTTCTCCGAGGACGGCGTGGTCGACGCGATCGAGCGCGTCACCGACCGCTATCTGCAGGTCCGCGATCCCGGCGAGCGCTTCCTCGACACCTACCGCCGCGTCGGCTTCGAGACGTTCAAGGAGGCGATCTATGGTTGAGTATCCGGACCAGACGCTGCTCCGCTTCCGCGACGACGAGCCGCATGACGAGCCCGCGGTGACGCTCGACTCGTTCATCGGCCAGAGCAATGCCGCCGCGGTGCGCCTGGAGGCAGGCGACGACGCACGCGCGCTGTTGCCGCAGATCGACCAGCTCGCGCTGATCGAGGTGAGCTTTCCGGGCTATCGCGACGGGCGTGGCTATTCGTCGGCGCGAATCCTCCGCGAGGCGGGCTATACCGGCGAATTGCGAGCGCAGGGCGACGTGCTGGTCGACCAGATTCCGCTGATGCGGCGCTGCGGGTTCGACAGCTTCGCGCCCCAGGCACCGATCGACATCGACGTGCTGCGGGCGAGCCTGGAGCGGTACGACACGCCGTACCAGAAGGCGGCGGACGGTGCGGTGCCGGTATGGAAGCTGCGCCATGGGTGAGCCCGCGCGCAAGCTCGACATGATCGACGTCACGCCGGCGTTCACGCGCGAGGATGCGCTCGTGATGCAGATGCGCTTCGAAGGCGTGTCGGCGCAGGAGATGCTGCGCGAGTTGCTGGTCGGCGAGTTGCGCGGGCGGATTGCTTCGGTGTCGTCGTTCGGCGCGGAGTCGGCGATACTGCTGCACATGGTCGCGCAGGTCGATGTCGACGTGCCGGTGATCTTCACCAACACGCAGAAGATGTTCGGGGAGACTCTGGCGTACCGCGACGAGCTTTCGGAGAAGCTGGGGCTGACTGACCTGCGCGTGTTCCGTCCCGATCCTCGGTTGCTGGCGATCAAGGACAAGACGGGGTTGCGCTGGTCGTACGATCCTGATGGGTGTTGCGATCTTCGCAAGGTGGAGCCGTTGCGGCGGGCGTTGGCGCCGTTCGACGCCTGGATTTCGGGGCGGAAGGGGTTCCAGTCGGGGACTCGCACTGCCTTGCCACGGTTCGAGGAGGATGAAGGCCGGCTGAAGATCAACCCGCTGGCGGATTGGGATAAGGCCAAGCTCGACGCCTACTTCGCGGAGCACGAACTGCCGCGGCATCCGCTCGAAGCGCAAGGGTACCTGTCGATCGGCTGCGCGCCGTGTACGACGAAGGTCGCCCCCGGCGAAGACCCGCGCGCGGGCCGGTGGCGCAGTTTCGACAAGGTCGAATGCGGCATCCACGCGCCGACCGATTACGATCCGATGATTTGACCAC
>JAJNQF010000254.1 GCA_021154945.1 Sphingomonas sp. | reverse complement strand
GGCCGGCGGGTGTCGGTGGACTGGGTGGTCGTCACCCCGCCACCCAGCGCGCGGTAGAGTTCCACCGAGTTGCTGTCGCGGGTCAGGCGGGCAGCGAGCAGGCTCTGTTGTGCGGTGTAGAGCGAACGCTGCGAATCGAGCGTGTTCAGGAACGTGTCGATGCCTGCACGGAAGCGCAGTTCCGACAGCTTGAATGCGCCTGCCGCGTTGTCGCGCAGCGAGGTCTGCGCCCGCAACTGCGCTCCGATCGTGCCGCGGCGGGCAAGCGCATCGGCGACTTCGCGGAAGCCGGTCTGGATGCTCTTCTCATAGGTGGCGACTGCCGCGTCGCGCGTGGCCTGGGCGTAACGCAGATTGCCCTTGTTGCGGCCGAAATCGAACAGCGTCTGGCTGACCGATGGCGCGACCGACCAGTTCTGCGTGCCGCTGCCGAACAGGTTCGACAGGCCGAGGCTGATCGTCCCGAAGGCTGCGGTCAGCGAGATGTTCGGGAAGAATGCCGCGCGCGCCGCGCCGATATTGGCGTTGGCCGCGATCAGCTGATGCTCGGCCGAGGCGATGTCGGGACGGCGCAGCAATACCTCCGACGGCAGGTTGGCCGGCAGGTTCTCCAGCGTCGGGCTGGTTTCCTCCAGCCGCGCGGGAAGCAAGTCCGCGGTCAGCGTCGTGCCGGCGAGCAGGTTCAGCGCGTTCTGGTCCTGCGCGATCAGCGTCGTCGCTTCGGCGATATCCGAGCGGGCCTGATCGTAGCTGGTGCTCGCCTGCCGCACCTCGAGCTCCGACGCGATGCCGATCCGGAAGCGGTCCTGCGTCAGCTTGACGGTCTGGCCGAACGCCCGCTCCGTATCGCGTGCGATCTTGAGGCGATCCTGGTCGGCTGCCATCGTCAGCCACTGTGTCGCGATCTCGGCGATCAGCGAGACCTGGGCTGCGTTGCGGTTTTCCTCCGCGGCGAAATACTGTTCCTGCTGCGCCTGTGTCAGATTGCGGACACGGCCGAACAGGTCGATTTCCCAGGCCGAAACGCCGACATTTGCCGAATAGATATCGGCGCGTCCGCTGGACACCGCGCCGCCCGCACCACCACCAGTACCGCCGCCAGTACCGCCCGTTCCACCGCCGGTACCGCCACCGACCACGCCGAACGGCGACTTCTGATAGGTCGCACCGCCGTTGGCGGCGAGTGTCGGGAACAGGTCTGCGCGCTGGACGCGGTATTGCGCGCGGGCCTGCGCGACGTTGGCGACCGAGACGCGCAGGTCGCGGTTGTTCTCCAGCGCAGTACGGATCACGCGACGCAGGCGATCGTCGGTAAAGAACGCCTCCCACGCGGTATCCGCCGGCATGATCGCGCCGGCCGCATCGGTCGCTGCATAGGCAGGACCGGCGGGCGTTGCCGCCGGCACCGACAATTCGGGCCGGACGTATTTCGGGGCAAGGTTACATCCGGCGAGCGTAAGCCCGGCGGCGAACATGAGCGCGGTCTTGCGCGTGAGCATGGGAGCTAACATCGGATCAGGCCTCCTGCGGCCGCTGGTCGTGGGGCGGACGACGGTTATCGTCATGGCCGCCGTCACGGTTATCGTCATCATTGCGGACCTGATCGCGGTCTTGCCCCGAGCCGGCCTTGTCCTGCTTGAAGACGCGCTTCACGAGCAGGAAGAACAACGGCACGAAGAAGATCGCGAGGACGGTCGCGGACAGCATGCCGCCGACCACCGCCCAGCCGATCGCGTTCTGGCCGCCGGCACCGGCACCGCTCGACAAAGCGAGCGGCAACACGCCGAAGATGAACGCGAACGACGTCATCAGGATCGGGCGAAGGCGGAGTTTCGCCGCCTCGACCGCGGCATCGGCCGCATTCATCCCGTCGCCCATCTTCTCCTCGGCGAATTCCACGATCAGGATCGCGTTCTTCGCCGCCACGCCGATCGTCGTGATCAGGCCGACCTGGAGGTAGATATCGTTGTTCAGCCCGAAGAGCATCGCCGCGCCGACCGCGCCGAGGACGCCGAGCGGCACCACCAGCAGGACGGCGATCGGGATCGACCAGCTCTCGTACAGCGCCGCGAGGCAGAGGAACACGATCAGCAGCGACAGCGCATAGACCGTTGTCGACTGGCCGGCTGACAGGTTTTCCTCATAGCTGAGGCCGGTCCACTCATAGCCGATGCCGGGTGGCAGCTTGGCCGCCATCTCCTCCATCGCCTTGATCGCGGTGCCGCTGCTGACGCCCGGCGCCGGCGAGCCCATGATCTCGAACGAGGCCACGCCGTTATAGCGTTCGAGACGCGACGGGCCGTACTGCCAGTTGGTCGTCGAGAAGGACGAGAACGGGGCCATCGCGTTGCTGGTGGTGCCACGGACGTAGAAGTTGCCGAGATCGGCGGGCGAGGTGCGGAACGGTGCGTCGGCCTGCACATACACCTTCTTCACGCGACCGCGGTCGATGAAGTCGTTGATGTACGCGCCACCGAACGCGGTGCTGACGGTGGTGTTGATGTCCGCCTGGCTGAGGCCGAGTGCCCCCGCCTGCGCCTGATCGACGTTCAGTTTCAGCTGTGGCGCATCCTCGAGACCGTTCGGGCGGACCTGCACCAGGCGCTTGTCCTGGCTGGCCATGCCGAGCAGCATGTTGCGGGCTTCGAGCAGCTTCTCGTGACCGACGCCCGCATTGTCCTTCAGCATGAAGTCGAAGCCGTTGGCGTTACCCAGTTCCTGCACGGCCGGCGGCACGAAGCCGATGACCATGCCGGCACGAATCCCGGCAAGCGCCTGGTTGGCACGGGCGGCGACCGCGGCGACGGTGTTTTCGGCGCCGCCGCGATCCTCCCACGGCTTGAGCTGGATGAAGGCGAGGCCGACATTCTGGCCCTGGCCGACAAAGCCGAAGCCGGTGATCGTGAAGATGCCCGCGATGTTCTTCTTCTCGTCGATCAGGAAGTGATCGCGCAGCTTGTCCATCGTGCGCGCGGTTTCCTCCATCGGCGTGCCGGTGGGCATCGAAACCTGTGCGAACATCAGGCCCTGATCCTCCTCGGGAAGGAAGCCCGAGGGCAGACGAAGGAAGATGAACGCCATCGCGACGACGATCACGGCATAGACCAGCATGGTGCGGACCCAGCCCTTCTCGACGCGGCGCAGGCCGTTACCGTATTTGCCGACGCCCTTGTCGAAGGTGCGGTTGAACCAGCCGAAAAAGCCCTTCTTCTCGCCGTGATCCTGCTTTGATGGCTTCAGAATGGTGGCGCAAAGCGCCGGCGTGAGGATCAACGCGACCAGCACCGAGAGCACCATCGACGACACGATGGTGATCGAGAACTGGCGGAAGATCACGCCGGTCGATCCGCTGAAGAACGCCATCGGCAGGAACACCGCCGACAGCACCAGGCCGATACCGACCAGCGCGCCGCTGATCTCGTCCATCGACTTCTTGGCGGCTTCCTTCGGACTAAGGCCCTCTTCCTGGATGAGACGTTCGACGTTCTCGACGACGACGATCGCGTCATCGACGAGCAGGCCGATCGCCAGCACCATGCCGAACAAGGTCAGCGTGTTGATCGTGAACCCAGCCGCGTACAGCACGCCGAGCGAACCCAGCAGCACGACCGGCACCGCGATCGTCGGGATTAGCGTGGCACGGAAGTTCTGGAGGAACAGGAACATCACGAGGAAGACGAGGATGATCGCCTCGACCAGCGTATGGACGACCTGCTCGACCGACAGCCGCACGAAGGTCGAGTTATCGACCGGGAACGCGACCTTGACGTCGGACGGGAACTGCTTGGCGATCCGGTTCACCTCGGCCTTCACCAGCTTGACGGTGTCGAGCGCGTTGGCCCCCGGTGCTAGCTTCACGCCGAAGCCGGCCGCCTGCTTGCCGTTATAGCGTGCCTGGAAGCTGTAGTTTTCCGAGCCCATCTCGACACGGGCGACGTCGGACAGCTTGACGGTCGCGCCGCTGGTCGCCGAGCGGACGATGATTGCGCGGAACTGCTCCGGAGTCTGCAATCGCGACTGTGCGGTCACGGTGGCGTTAAGCGACTGGCCCTTCACCGCCGGCAGACTGCCGACCTGACCCGCCGAGACCTGCGCGTTCTGCGCCGTCAGCGCAGACGTGATGTCGGTGACGGTGACGCCGAGGTTCGACATCTTGAACGGATCGACCCAGATCCGCATCGAATATTGCGCGCCGAACACCTGGGTGTCGCCGACGCCCTTGATGCGGCTGAGCGGATCCTGGAGCTTCGAGGCGATCATGTCGCCGAGATCGACCTGGTCGTGCGCGCCATTCTCGGAATAGGCGGCGATGACGAGCAGGAAGTTGGCGGTCGCCTTGGTCACGCGGAGACCGGCCTGCTGGACTTCCTGCGGCAGGAGCGGGGTCGCCTGTTGCAGCTTGTTCTGCACCTGGACCTGCGCGATGTCGGGATCGGTGCCCTGCTCGAAGGTGAGCGTGATCGCGAGATTGCCCGAGCCGTCGGACGTCGAGGCGAAGTAGCGAAGGTTGTCGATGCCCTTCATCTGCTGCTCGATGATCTGCGTCGTCGTGTTCTCGAGCGTCTGGGCGTCGGCGCCCGGATAGGACGTCGCGACCGTCACCTTGGGGGCGGCGATCTCAGGGAACTGGGCGATCGGCAGCTGACGGATCGCGAGGATACCGGCCAGCATCAGGATGATGGCGATGACCCACGCGAAGATGGGTCGATCGATGAAATAGCGTGACATGGGCGGTTACTTCCCCTGCGCGGCAGAATTAGCCTGCGCGGAATTGTTGCCGGCTGCGGCGTCACCGCCCGTCGCGGTGGCGCCTGGAGCGCCATTCGCGGGCTTGGTGACCTGCTGCGGGGCCGCCGGCTTGACGGTCGAGCCGGGGCGCAGGTTGAGCAGGCCCTCGACGATCAGCTTGTCGCCGGGCTTCAGGCCGCTGGTGACGATCCACTTGTCGCCGATCACGCGATCGGTGGTGACGTTACGCTGCTCGACCTTGTTCTGCGCGTTGACCACCAGTGCGGTCGCACCGCCGCGCGGATCGCGCGTGATGCCTGCGGTGGGCGCCACGATCGCCTGGCGACGCGTGCCCTCGACCAGCTTGGCGCGGACATACATGCCGGGCAGCAACAGACCGTTGGGATTGGGGAAGGTCGCACGCAGCGTCACCGCGCCGGTGGTCTGGTCGACCGTGACTTCGGCGAACTGGAGGCGACCCTCGATCGGATAGGTCGTGCCGTTCGGGAGGATCAGCTGCACGCGCGCGCTGCCGTCGCCGCGGGTCACGCCGCCGGTCGCCATCGCCTGCTTCAGATCGAGCAGCTGTGCTGCCGACTGGACGACGTCGACATAGACGGTGTTGGTGCGCTGGATGGTCGCGAGCGGATCGGTCTGGCCGGTCTGAACCAGCGCGCCGACGGTCACCAGCGAACGCCCGATGCGGCCCGAGATCGGCGCCTTGATGCGGGTGAAGCCGAGATTGACGCGGGCCGACTGGACCGCTGCCTGCTGCGCTGCAACATTGGCGCGAGCCTGCTGCGCGGACGCCGTGGCGTTGTCCGCTTCCTGCTTGCTGACCGCATTGAGCGCGACGAGCTGGCCGTAGCGCTGGGCCTGGAGGCGGGTCGCGTTGATCTGCGACTGAGCAGCGGCGAGCTGGCCCTGCGCGCTGGCGAGCGCGGCCCGGTAGGGTGCGTCCTCGATCGCGTAGAGAACCTGGCCCTTGCTGACCATCGCGCCCTCGGTGAACAGGCGATCACGGACCACGCCGCTGACCTGCGGACGCACTTCCGAGGTCTCGACCGCGGCGATACGGCCGGGAAGCTCGGAGGTAAGCACCACCGACTCTTCGCCGACGGTGACGACGCCGACCGTGGGCGTGGGCGGAGGCGGCGGCGCCTGCTCCTTGCCACAAGCCGACAGCAGGGCGAGCGCGAAGAGCGCCACCGATCCCTTAAGGTTCAATTGCTGCATGTTAAGCATCCCGACGTCCGTGCAGATTAGGTTCACCGGAATGAACGTTCATTCCGCTTGCTTGCCAGCTAGGATTGTGCGAGCGGCCGGTCAATCAAAAAACGCATCGGGAATTCTGTTTTGAGTGCAGTGCAACATGAGAAGTGCAGCCGGGAGCGTATTATCGCCGCGGCCCGGCATCTGTTTGCGACTCAAGGCTTTCACCAGACGCCGATGTCCGAACTGGCGCAGGCGGCCGAGGTATCGGTCGGCCAGATCTATCGTTTGTTCACCGGAAAGAATGCGGTGATCCAGGCGATCGTCATGGAGGATGCGACCGGCAAGATGGCCGAGATGCAGACGATGAACGACTCGGTGAAGTCGTGCGGGATGTCGATCGAGGAGGGTTTCGTCGAGCTGTCGCGGCGGGCCCTGTCGAAGGGCGACGAAGCGCTGACGTTCGAGATCATGGCGGAGGCGCACCGCAACACGGATGTCGCCGATACCATCGCCGACCTGTGCAGCGGGTTCCGCAGCATGATCCGCGACCTGGCCTGTGTCGCCAACCCCGACCTGTCCGACAACGACCTGGAAGGCGCGGAGGAACTGATCCTCGCCTTCATGTTCGGCCTCGGCCACCGCACCTTGTCGCGGCCTCGTTTGTCTGAGGACGAGACGGCGCGGCTTACCGGGCGGATGATCTTGGCCGCGGTTCGCGCGCTCTAGGATAAGGCCGTTCGTGCTGAGTAGCGACCGAGTAGCTTCGCAGAAGCGTATCGAGGGCGCGTATCGAAGCATCGGTTCCGCGCGCTAACCTGTCCTTCGATACGCCCTCTCGATACGCGGCTATGCCGCTACTCGATGGCTACTCAGGACGAACGGTAAAGGGCACGAAAGGCGGATCAGTTCGTCGTTGCAGCTTGCGCGTTTATCGTACTGCCGCGCGCAGGGTGGCGCGGACGCCGGTGTGGGCCGGGTCGTATTCGACGATCGTCTGGAGGCTTTGCGCCATCGCCTTGATCAGCTTCGTGCCGAGGCCGGTGCCGCGCGGCGTCGCATCCTCGGGGATGCCGCAGCCATCGTCCTCGACCGCAAGCAGGAAGATGTCGTCGTCGATCCGGCGCAGCGCGACCCGGACTTCGCCGCCGCCGCTGGGATAGGCGTATTTGCATGCGTTGGTGACGAGTTCGGTGACGATCACGCCGAGCGACACCGCGCGGTCGGTCGGCAGGCGAATCGGCTCGGCGGCGAGACTGAGCGCGCGGGGGAGGGCGTCGGTCGACCAGGTCTCGGCGAGTTCGTCGACCAGCGCGCCGAGATATTCCTGCATGTCGACGCTCTCGACATCGTTGCTGGTGTAGAGCCGGCGGTGGACCTGCGCGATCGCCTGGATGCGGCGCTGTGTATCCTCCAGCGCCTCGCGGGCTGACGGATCGGTCAGCGCGGTCGCCTGGAGGCGGACCATCGCCGAGACGAGTTGCAGCGAATTGGCGACGCGGTGGTTCACCTCGCCGAGCAACGCCTCGAGCCGCGCGTTGCTCGCGCGCAAATCCGCTTCGGCGGATGCCTTTTGCTGTTCCAGCACCGAGCGCGCGCGGACCTGTTCGAACGAGGCAGCGAGCAGGTCGAAGAAATCCTCGCCGACCGTCTTCACGACGTAGTCGGCGGCGCCGGCCTTCAGCGCGGCGACCGCGATGCGGCCTTCCTCGGAGCCGGTGACGTACACGATCGGCGGATGATCGGGCAGGCGGCGGAGTGCTTCGAGCGTCTCGAGGCCGTCCATCCCGGGCATGTAGTGATCGACCGCGATCAGGTCGAAGCGCTCGGCGGCGGCCTTGACGACGCCCTCCGCGCCGGTCTCGGCGACGGTCATGCGGTAGCCGCGGCGTTCGAGCGCACGCGCCGCCAGCCGCCGGATACCGGCGTCGTCGTCGATGTAGAGGACGCTTGGCCCGCTCACTCTGCTTCGGGAACCTGGATCACCGACAGGAACAGCCCGAGCTGGCGGATCGCCTGCGCGAAGCTCTCATAGTTCACCGGCTTGGTGATGTAGACGTTGCAGCCGAGATCGTAGCAGCGCTCGATCTCGACCTTGTCGTCGGTGGTGGTCAGCACGACGACCGGCGTGCGCTTGAGCGGGCTGCCCTCCGCCTTGATGCGCGCCAGGATGTCCGTCCCGCTCATGTCGGGCAGGTTGAGATCGAGCAGGATCATCGCCGGGCCGCTCTTGGCCGGGCCGTCGACCGCGTTGAACAGGAAATCCAGCGCGGTGGTGCCATCGGTGAAGTGCTTGATATCGTTGAGGATGCCGGCGCGACGGATGTTCTTCTCGATAAGCCGGGCATGGCCCTCGTCGTCCTCGATCATGACGATCCCGACGGTCTGGTGCTGGTTCATGCCTTGATATCCTGAATCGACAATTCGGTGGGAAGATTGAGGCGGAAGGTGGCGCCGTCGCCGAGCGTCGACTGCACGTCGATCGTACCGCCGAGACGATAGGCGAGTGCGCGGACATGCGCGAGTCCGATGCCTTCGCCGGGCTGGTCCTGCGCGCCCGACCGGCGGAACAGGTCGAACACGCGCTGGTGATCGCGCGGATCGATGCCGCGGCCATTGTCGATCACCGACAGGATCACACGGTTGCGCTCCTTGTGCCCCGTCACGACGATCTCGCCGGGGCGGCCGGGTTTCAGATACTTGGTCGCGTTCTCGATCAGGTTCGACAGGATCTGTTCGAGCGCGAGCCGATCGGTGACGACCGCCGGGATCGGTCGCTCGACCCGCACGACCGCGCCGCGATCGTCGATCACGTGCTGGATCGACCCGATGATCGTGTCGACCAGTTGCGCGGGGTCGACGCGCTCGGGCGCGATCGTCCGGCGGCCTTCGCGCGACAGCTTGAGGATGGCGTTGATCAGCCGGTCCATCTTCTGCGTCGAGGTGCGGATGAAACCGATCGCCTCGGGCAGGTCCTCGCGTGCCGCCAGGCGGGCGTCCTCGGTGAGGATGTGCGGCGCCTCGGCCTCGGCACGGTCGACCAGCTCGGCGAGCGGCCCGGCGGCGGTGGCGAGTTCGGCGGTGAAGCCCATCACGTTGACCAGCGGCGAGCGCAGGTCATGGCTGACAATATAGGCGAAGCGCTGGATTTCCTCGTTCGCGCGACTGAGATCGGCGGTGCGCTCGGTGACCTGCTCCTCGAGCGTCTCGTTGAGATCGCGCAGGCTGTCGCGCGAGGTGGCGAGATCGGCGGTGTAGCGGCGGATCACCAGGATCGCGAGGATCGCGACGACCAGCAGCAGGATCGCGGCGAGACCTGCGACCGAGAGGAACAGCGCGCTGGTCTGTTGCTGGCGTCCGCTGCGGATCGCGAGCAGGCGGACCTCGTCGGCGGCCATCGCCTGAAGGCGGTAGCGGATGCCGCGCATCAGCGGCACGCTGGCATCGACCGCGAACCGGCGCTGTGCCTCGGCGATCCGGCCGCCTGCGACTAGCGCCATCGACTGCGCCCTGAGCGCGCGCAACTGGACGAAGCGCGGCTCGATCAGGTCGAGCCGTGCGATCTGCGCCGGATTGTCTGCGGTGAGGCGACGAAGCGTGGCGATCGACGGTGCGAGATTGCCTGCGCTCCTGGCGTAAGCGGCGGAGAACAGCGGCATCCCGGTCAGGATATAGCCGCGCCGCGCCGTCTCCGACTGCTCCATCTGGCTATGGAGCGTGGCGACCGCTTGGCGGACATCCTGGGTGTGGAGGATCTCGGCGGTATAGGTGCGGTTGCGGACGGTAATCCAGCCGATCGCGATCGCTGCAGCCGCCAGCGCGACGAAGCCGAGCGTCATGAAGGCGACCAGCCACCGCGCGACCCGACCTTCGGACGAGGGCAAATTCAAGCGTACGCGGACCATGGATCGCGCTGTAAGGGAGTGCCGATCGTTACACCAGCGATACTGGCTTGCCGCAGAGCAATCCGGGGTTTGCCGCGCCCCTTCGATCCTCCCCCGCCAGGGGGAGGTGGCTGGCGCTTGCCAGACGGAGGGGGAGGATAGGGTTACCGCTGTTCCGTGTCCTCCCCCTCCGACGCCTTCGGCGCCACCTCCCCTGGCGGGGGAGGATTGGGATTGCCCTACAGCAGTAAATCCTGCGCGCTGGCCTTGCCGACGCGGCCGCCGCCGCTGCGTCGGTCCATCTCGTGGTTGGCGGTGAAGCGGATATCGGGATCGCGGTCGGTCATGAACGCCATCAGCGTCTCGTGATCGAGTTCCGACCATTCCTTGCCGCGATCGGGGCCGTAGCGGACGCGCGGGATAAGGCCCGGATCGC
>JAJNQF010000252.1 GCA_021154945.1 Sphingomonas sp. | reverse complement strand
TTGGTCACCCTGGACTCCCGCGTGCGCTGGAGAACGGCAGTGTGGTCCGTAGCGTCGCCACCACCCCCTCAGCCACGACGCCCGAAACCCACGTCCGCCCGAAAAAATTTCACCCCCGGAACCTTTGACATGCCGCACCACGAGGCACATATGCCGTCCGTTGGCACTCGGGTCCCCTGAGTGCCAGAAATCTGTCACAATCCCAAAAGGACATGGATCCCATGAACTTTCGTCCATTGCATGATCGCGTGCTGGTGAAGCGCCTCGAAGCCGAAGAGAAGACGGCTGGCGGCATCATCATCCCCGACACCGCCAAGGAAAAGCCGCAGGAAGGCGAAGTCGTCGCCGTCGGCACCGGGACCCGCGCCGAGAACGGCACGATCACGCCGCTCGACGTCAAGGCCGGCGACAAGATCCTGTTCGGCAAATGGTCGGGCACCGAGGTCAAGGTCGACGGTGAAGACCTGCTGATCATGAAGGAATCTGACATTCTCGGGATCGTCGGCTAACCCCGACCGACCTCAGGGATCATCGGTTTCAAACCTGATCTTGGCCTAACCCGGCCTAACCTTCTTTTTCTATATCTCATCTGAAAGGGCAGCTGACATGGCTTCCAAGGACGTGAAATTCGGTCGTGACGCGCGTGAGCGCATCCTCCGCGGCGTCGATATCCTCGCCGACGCGGTCAAGGTGACCTTGGGCCCCAAGGGCCGCAACGTCGTCATCGACAAGAGCTTCGGCGCACCGCGCATCACCAAGGACGGCGTCACCGTCGCCAAGGAGATCGAGCTCAAGGACAAGTTCGAGAACATGGGTGCGCAGATGCTGCGCGAAGTGGCCTCGAAGACCAACGACATCGCCGGTGACGGCACCACCACCGCGACGGTTCTGGCGCAGGCCATCGTCCGCGAGGGCATGAAGTCGGTCGCAGCGGGCATGAACCCGATGGATCTGAAGCGCGGCATCGATCTCGCCGTCGTCAAGGTCGTCGAGGACGTCAAGGCGCGCTCGAAGCCGGTTTCGGGTTCGAAGGAAGTGGCGCAGGTCGGCATCATCTCGGCCAATGGCGACCGTGAAGTCGGCGAGAAGATCGCCGAAGCCATGGAGAAGGTCGGCAAGGAAGGCGTGATCACCGTCGAGGAAGCGAAGGGTCTCGAATTCGAGCTCGACGTCGTCGAGGGCATGCAGTTCGACCGCGGCTACCTGTCGCCGTACTTTATCACCAACCCCGAGAAGATGACCGTCGAGCTTCAGGATCCCTACATCCTGATCCACGAGAAGAAGCTGTCGAACCTGCAGGCGATGCTCCCGATCCTGGAAGCCGTCGTCCAGTCGGGTCGTCCGCTCCTGATCATCGCCGAGGACATCGAGGGTGAGGCTCTGGCCACGCTCGTCGTCAACAAGCTGCGCGGCGGCCTGAAGGTCGCAGCGGTCAAGGCACCGGGCTTCGGCGATCGTCGCAAGGCGATGCTCGAGGACATCGCGATCCTGACCAAGGGCGAGATGATCTCGGAAGACCTCGGGATCAAGCTCGAGACCGTCACGCTCGGCATGCTCGGCACCGCCAAGCGCGTTACGATCGACAAGGACAACACCGTCATCGTCGACGGTGCCGGCGATCACGACGCGATCAAGGGCCGCACTGAGGCGATCCGTCAGCAGATCGAGAACACGACCAGCGACTACGACAAGGAGAAGCTCCAGGAGCGTCTCGCGAAGCTGGCCGGCGGCGTTGCCGTGATCAAGGTCGGTGGTTCGTCGGAAGTCGAAGTCAAGGAGCGCAAGGACCGCGTCGACGACGCGCTGCACGCAACCCGCGCAGCCGTCGAAGAGGGTATCGTCCCCGGTGGTGGTACGGCTCTGCTGTACGCGACCAAGGCACTCGACGGCCTGACCGGTGCGAACGAAGACCAGACGCGCGGTATCGACATCGTCCGCAAGTCGCTGACGGCTCTGGTTCGCCAGATCGCGCAGAACGCAGGTCATGACGGTGCGGTGGTTTCGGGCAAGCTGCTCGACGGCAACGACACGTCGATCGGCTTCAACGCCGCGACCGACACGTACGAGAACCTGGTGGAAGCCGGCGTGATCGATCCGACCAAGGTCGTCCGCACCGCGCTGCAGAACGCAGCATCGGTCGCAGGCCTCCTGATCACGACCGAAGCGGCCGTGAGCGAAATGGCCGAAGACAAGCCTGCCATGCCCATGGGCGGCGGCGGCATCGGCGGCATGGGCGGCATGGACTTCTGATCCGAAGGGCGGCCGTAGCCACGATGGCTACGGACTCGCCCAAGGACGGCCGGCGGGCTGGTGGCGCAAGCCACTAGTCCCGTCCGACGAAAGCAGCGGCTTCGCCGATGCTCGGTTCCAAGCCAAACAAACGACCAAAGCAAAGGGCCGGGGAGCAATCCCCGGCCCTTTGTTTGTCCGTAGACAAGTGGTAAAACCCACCCATGCGGCACGATCCCCTCTACAAGAAGATCACGGTCGACGAGTTCCTCGCGATCGACTTCGGTACCGATCGCAAGTTCGAGCTGGTCGACGGGGTCATCCGCATGATGACCGGCGGCACCCCTGCGCATTCCCGCGTGGCAAGCAACATCCTCGGTTTCCTGTATGGAAAGCTCCGCGGCACCGGCTGCCGGGCCTACAACTCCGACATGGGCGTCCGCGTCAACGACACCGACCTACGCTACCCCGACGTCAGCGTCTTTTGCGGCAACCTCGCGAACGCGAGGAACAACGCGCCTTCACCGATCCCAAGGTGATCTTCGAAGTCCTCTCCGGCTCGACCGCAAAGATCGACCAGGGCAGCAAACTCGCCGAATATCGCGAACTCGCGTCGATCGACACGATCGTCTTCGCCGACCCCGAGAACGAACTGACCCGCGTCGTCCAGCGGCTCGGGCCGACCACATGGCGCGACGATATGTTCGCGCAGCCGCACGACGTCGCGCTCCCCTCGCTCGACCTCGTCATTCCGCACACGGAAATCTTCGCCCGAGACTGAAGCCCGTCGGGCCGCCCTGTTCTCGGCCGCGTTCCCGCCCGTGCCGACGCGGGTCGCATCCAATGCCTCCAGCCTTGCTCGGCACCTCTGCGTTTCCCGCGGCAGTCCACGTAGTTTCGATCGGCCCGGCGTCGCGCCGATATCTCGAACGTGACAGGTGCAACCGTCGCGCGTTCACGCTACCACCCTGCCATGACCGCAGGACGTATCGATCAGTTGACCGAAGCCCAGCGCGCCTGCCTGCGATTGGTGCTGACCCACCACAATTCGAAGGAGATCGCTGCGATCTTCGGCGTGTCGCCGTCCGCGATCGACAAGCGGATCGAGCGCGCCATCCAGGTCCTCGGCGTCGGCACGCGGTTCGAAGCGGCGCGACGGCTCGAGGAGCATGAGCGCGGCACGACCGTCGAGCCCGCGCCGGTTCGTGAAGAACCCCAGTCCCCCGAGCCCGCGGCCACATACGAACGGCTACCATCCGAACCAATCGACGTTCCCATCCCCCCCTCCGACACCCCAGACAGCGCTCAGATCGAGCCGTGGGGGCTTGTTCGCCGCTTCTTCGGACTGTCCGGAGCGAGTGGATCGACGGGAGCGGCGCGCAATCGGTTTTCGGTTGGCGACAGGATAGTCCGACTGATCGTACTCATGGTCTTGATCGCCGTCGCGTCGATGGCACTCGTGAACATGGCGATGACGTTGACCAGCCTGTTGCGATCGAACCGAGACCGCAATGCTCCGGTACACGGTGCCGCAACGACGGCGCC
Source organism: Sphingomonas sp. (assembly GCA_021154945.1). Taxonomy (GTDB): domain Bacteria; phylum Pseudomonadota; class Alphaproteobacteria; order Sphingomonadales; family Sphingomonadaceae; genus Sphingomonas. The sequence goes on along the minus strand of JAJNQF010000252.1, from coordinate 4,380 downwards.
ATCGGGGAGAACGACGATGTTGAAACAGCGACGTGAGGCGACCGACAAGGTCACGGTCGATTTTCTGAAGGCCGAGGCTGCGGTCGATCACGCAGCGATGCTCGCCGCATCGTGCGTATCGACGCTGTTGCAGCAGCGGGCCGCCGCCAACTTGCCGGTCGGTACCGGCGTGATGGCGTTGCAGATGCTCTCGCAGGCATCGCTCGACATCATCAACGCGCGGCAACGCTTCGTCGAAGCGCATCGCGCGCTGGTCGATGTCCGCGCGGAGATCGGGCTCGGTCAGTTCTATGGGTATGGCGATACCGCGGAATGTCCGCCCAACGAAGGCGCGCTTCGTGCCGACGGCCCGGTTCGCTTGGCGGCGGTGGCCTGAACGGCCGGTTTCGGTCCTGCTTTGGAGGTAAGAGTTGGATCGGGTGTGGCTGTTCTACGCGATACAGGTGGCCGCGTCCGGCTATGCCCTCCTACGGGGTGGCGCACCGGAGCGGTTGACGGGATTGGCGTTGCTGCTCGCGGCGGTTTCCACCGGCCTCGTTCAGCGGAACGTTCCGTTCCTGTTCGCGGGGCTGGAGGCGGGCGTGTTGATCGTCGACCTGATCCTGCTCGCGGCGATGGTCGCGATCACGCTCAAGGCGGATCGGTTCTGGCCAGCCTGGGCCACTGCGCTCCACGCGTTGGGGACGGGGGCCCATCTGGCCCGGGCGATCAGTCCTGACGTCATCCGGCTCGTCTATGCCGTCCTCTCCGCGGCCTGGAGCTATCCCATCGTCCTGCTTCTCGTGATCGGGACAGTCAGGCACTCGCGCAGGATCCGAGCCCGTGGCTGGGATCTCGACTGGAGTCGCCAGGACCCGACCCTCCGCTGAAGCATATTCGGAAGACGTTTATGACTTACGCAATTGCCGTGGTGCCTATCACGGCCGCCAAGCGCGTGGCTTTTCTGCCCGCCGCCAACGTGGCCGTCGCCGATCCGCCGTCGGGCGGGGTATCTTCCCCGGCGTTGGTGGAGGTTGCCAAGCGGCTCTACACCGTCAGGAAGATTCGTGACGAACTTCTCGGCGAAGCGCTGTTTTCGGAACCCGCATGGGATATCCTGCTCGACCTGTTCATTTCCGATCACGAGCGTCGTCAGCTCAGCGTGTCGGCGGTCTGCATCGGCGCGCGCGCGCCCTCGGCGACTGCGCTGCGGTATCTGACGATGCTGCAGGATGCGGATCTGGTCGAACGGACGCGCGACGAACGCGACGGTCGGCGTTCGCACGTACGGCTGACGGTGCTCGGCCGACGGCGCATGGCAAGCCTGTTGGCGCAGTTCATCGCGGAATGAAGGCAGCGGACGCTAGACTGGCGCTGGCAAGGCTAAGGATCGGCGGTGCCGATTTGGAGCGGGTAACGGGAATCGAACCCGTGTATTCAGCTTGGAAGGCTGCTGTACTACCATTGTACTATACCCGCCCGACGCATGGCAGCGAGGGGTGGAACTAGCGTCGCGACGCGCCCGGCGCAAGCGTCCGTGTGGTCGCCCCCGAACATGCTTCATGCCTTCATTACCATATTGCGCTAGGTCGCCGGCATGGATCACGACCCAGCGATTGCCATTCCTGCCACCCGCGATTCCCGGCCCAAGTCGGCGGTCAGCCACGGCGCGGGCTTGGCGGGGCTCGCTGGCGTGCTTGTCTGGATCGGCATCGCGCGGCATTTCGGCATGGACGGGCCCTATTCGGCGCTGATCAACGTCGCCGCGTGCGGCGCACCGATGATCGTCTGGTCGTTGCTGGTCGACAAGGTCCACTTGAACCCGAGTACCGGCATCGACTGGTCGGCCGGCAAACCCTGGCGCGAGACGCTCGACCTGAGCCTCACCAAGCTGGCCGGGCTATGGGCGACCTGGGCGGGGATCGCAGTGATCTATGGTGCCGGGCGCTTCTACTGGCAGGGTAATTTCGCGTTCGCGATGTGGTGCTTCACCAATGCCGCACCGATCCTGTTCGTCGCCTCCATCCCGTACGTGCTGTGGATCGACCGCTATCTGGTCGAGCCGCGAGACGGCGCCTGGCATCTCGGCGCGTGGATGACGGGGCAGGCGGGTGTCGACCGCGAGGCGATCTACGGCCATCTCCGCGCCTGGGGGGTGAAGACCTTCTTCCTCGCCTTCATGCTCGCGATCGTGCCGCCGGGGTTCGGCGATTTCGTCCGCGGCGATGTCGCCTCGGTGCTGCGGGATCCGGTCGCGCTGTCGAGCTGGCTGGTGACGCTGATGTTCCTGATCGACGTGGCGTTCGCGACGGTTGGCTATCTGCTGACCTTCCGCCCGCTCGATTCGCACATCCGCAGCGCCAACCCGTTCGCGGCAGCGTGGATGCCGGCACTGATGTGCTATCCGCCGTTCATCCTGATGACCCCCGGCGGGCCGCTCGATTATCATCCCGGCACGTCGGACTGGGCCTATTGGTTCCAGGGGCATCCGATCCTGCTGTCGCTGATCGGCGCGGTGCTGGTCGGACTGACCGCGATCTATGCGTGGGCGACGATGGCGTTCGGCTTCCGCTTTTCGAACCTCACCAACCGCGGCATCCTGACGCACGGGCCTTACGCAGTGTCGCGGCACCCGGCCTATCTGTCGAAGAACGTGTTCTGGTGGATCTCGACGATCCCGGTGCTGACGCTCGGCAGCGTCGTCGACGCCGCGCGTGCGACTCTGCTGATGGCAGCAGTCAGCGGCGTCTATTACTGGCGCGCGAAAACCGAGGAGCGGCATCTGAAGCTAGACCCGGATTACAACGCCTATTTCGACTGGATGACCCGCAACGGCCTGGTGCCGCGGCTCTTCGCGAAGCTGCGGGGCTAATTCCCCTCCCGCCTGCGGGAGGGGTTAGGGGAGGGGCTGAAGTCTACTCGACAGACCGAGTGATCAAGCCCTCCCCCGACCCCTCCCGTAAGCGGAAGGGGAGCAGTTAGAAGCTCGACTCGTCGTACACCTTGGAAACGTCGCCGCCCCAGACGCCGTGATACTTCTCCAGCAGCACTTCGGCGGGTACCTTGCCGCTGCGGACGATCTCGCGAAGCGGGTCTAGGAAGCCGCTCTCGTTGTCGCCCGCCCGGTTGAACCGTGCCCGCGCCGTCAGCCCGGTTCCGGCGATGTCGAGCGCCTGTGCCGCGATATCGCGCAGCTTGCCACCGCCCGCGATCGGCGCATCCAGCCCCAGCTTCGGCACCGCATCGCGCAACGTCTGGCGCTCGTCGATCGACCAGTCCTTGACCAGATCCCACGCCGCATCGAGCGCACCCTGGTCGTACAGCAACCCGACCCACAGGGCCGGCAGTGCGCAGATCCGGTTCCACGGGCCGCCATCGGCACCGCGCATCTCGAGGAACGTCTTCAACCGCACCTCGGGGAACGCGGTCGACAGATGATCGGTCCAGTCGTCGAGCGTCGGCTTCTCGCCCGGCAGCACCGACAATTCGCCCTTGAGGAAGTCGCGGAACGACAGCCCGGCGGCGTCGATATATTTTCCCTCGCGGTAGACGAAGTACATCGGCACATCGAGCGCGTACTCCGCATAGCGCTCGTAGCCGAAGCCATTCTCGAACACGAACGGCAGCATGCCGGTGCGGTGCGGATCGGTGTCCGACCAGATATGGCTGCGATACGACAGCATGCCGTTCGGCTTGCCTTCGGTGAACGGCGAGTTGGCGAACAGCGCGGTGGCCAGCGGCTGGAGCGCCAGCCCGACACGGAATTTCTTCACCATGTCCGCCTCGGACGCGTAATCCAGGTTCACCTGGATCGTGCAGGTCCGCAGCATCATGTCGAGGCCCATGCTGCCGACGCGCGGCATGTGGCGCAGCATGATCGCATAGCGCCCCTTGGGCATCGTCGGCAGTTCGGCGCGCGTCTTGTCCGGCCACATGCCGAGCCCGAGAAAACCGATTCCGAGCTTCTCGCCCGCCGCCTTCACCTGCTCCAGATGACGCCCGGTCTCGGCGCAGGTCTCGTGCAAGCTGTCGAGCGGCGCGCCGGAGAGTTCGAACTGGCCGGCCGGCTCCAGGCTGATGCTGCCGTCGGGACCCGACATGGCGATGGCGTTGCCGCCTTCCATGACCGGCTTCCAGCCATATTGCTCCAGCTCGCCGAGCAATGCGCGGATGCCGCTCGGTTCGTCATAGGACGGCGCATGATGATCGCCGTTCGCATAGACGAACTTCTCGTGCTCAGTACCGATCCGCCACGCGTCCTTCGGCTTCTCGCCGCCCGCGAAGCTGGCGATCAACTGGTCGCGCGACTCGATCGTCGGGCTGGTCTTTTTCGGAGCTGGATTCGTCGTCATCGCCGCGCCTTACGCGCCGATGAACGAGGGTGCTAGAGGGGATTCGGAC
>JAJNQF010000212.1 GCA_021154945.1 Sphingomonas sp. | reverse complement strand
CGGCATCCCCCGGCGCCGACGATGCTGGCGAGACGAAGGCCGACGAAGATGTCGTCGATGCCGAATTCTCCGAAGTCGAAGACGACAAGAAATAAGGGCTGATCTCTCATGCCGTTCGTGCTGAGCTTGTCGAAGCACCGTTCTTCCTCTTCCGCTGCGAAGAAAGAACGGCCCGTCGACAGGCTCAGGGCGAACGGATTTGAGAGGGAAGGCTAGGGGCCGACGACCTATGTCACTCGACATCGATTATTACGAACTGCTCGAATGCGAGCGGACCGCGGATGCGGGGACGATCAAGTCGTCCTACCGCAAGCTCGCGATGAAGTATCACCCGGACAAGAATGCCGGCTGCAAGGATTCCGAGGCGCAGTTCAAGGCGGTCAGCGAGGCATACGACTGCCTCAAGGACCCGCAAAAGCGCGCGGCCTATGACCGGTTCGGCCATGCCGCGTTCCAGAATGGCGGCGGCGGCGGTCACGGCGGCGGCGCGCAGGATTTCGGCGGCTTCAGCGACATCTTCGAGAGCGTCTTCGGCGAGTTCATGGGCGGCGCACAGCGCGGCGGTGGCCGGTCCGCGGCCCGACGCGGCGCGGATCTGCGCTACGACATGGAAGTCAGCCTGGAGGAAGCGTTCCACGGCAAGACGACCGAGATCACGATCGACGTCTCCGCGCTCTGCGATACCTGCGACGGCTCGGGTGCCAAGGTCGGAACGCGTGCGAAAACCTGCCAGCATTGCGGCGGTCACGGAAAAGTCCGTGCGCAGCAAGGCTTCTTCGTGGTCGAGCGCGCATGCCCGGTCTGCAACGGCGCCGGCGAGGTCATCGCCGACCCATGCCCCGATTGCCGCGGCGAAGGCCGTGTCGAGAAGACCAAGACGCTGTCGATCAACGTTCCCCCGGGTGTCGACGAAGGCACGCGCATCCGCATGTCCGGCGAGGGCGAGGCGGGCGCACGCGGTGCGCCGGCGGGCGATCTCTACATCTTCCTGCACGTGACCAAGCACAATCTGTTCGAGCGCGAAGGCACGACGCTGTTCGCGCGCGCCCCGATCAGCTTCACGGTCGCGTCGCTCGGCGGGTCGCTGTCGATCCCCGGCCTCGACGGCCGCACGCACGAGGTGAAGATCCCGGCCGGTATCCAGTCGGGCAAGCAGCTCCGCCAGCGCGGCGCCGGCATGCCCGTGTTGCAGGGCCGCGGCTTCGGCGACCTCGTCGTCCAGATCGACGTCGAGACGCCGACGCGTCTCAGCAATCGCCAGAAAGAACTGCTCGAGATGTTCCGCGAGACGGAGACGGGTGACGAATGCCCGGCGAGCCAGGGCTTCTTCGCCAAGCTCAAGGGCGTGTTCGCGGGGGAATAAGCCAGGTACGATACCGAACGGGAGGGGTGCGCGATGTTGGCATGTTGTTTCACGATGATCGCCTGTTGGCTGGTCATGGTCGCCGCCCCCGAAACCGCGATCGGCAAGGCCATGCGGCGCATGGTGATCGATCGCCCGGCGGCTCGCCTGACGCGCTTCTCCCGCGGTGACGCCGCCGTGATGTTTCTGCTGATGCTGACGGCTGCGATGGTCACTCTCGTCGGCGAGAGCGACGGCATCCGGTTGCTCACGCTGGCCGCACCCGACGTCGCGATCTGGATCACCACCTTTGAAGTATCGGCGTATCTCGACATCGTCATGGCGCTGGCCGCTACGATCTCCAGCCTCCGTGTTCGTGGAGTGTTGGCGCGGTATCTGGGAGCCTTTGGTCGACGCCCGGCGGGAAAAGCTCACAAGCGCGCGATCCGTTCGCGGAAAGCGGGGCCGACCGCTGCCGATAACGACGATGACAGACGCCAGTTCGAGATTGCGGCCTGAGATCGCGGCCTGATCTGGGGCGGGGCGAGTTCGAGCTTGCCTGATCCGCGGCTTCCGCCAGAATGATACCGAACATCGAGGAATGACATGCGCGGACAGGTTTTAGGCGTCGATCCCCGCACTGGCGAAGGGATCGTCGCGGGGCAGGACGGACAACGCTATCGGTTTGCGCCGGAGGATTGGGCGCATCGCGGCGAACCGGCGATCGGCATCGAGGTCGATTTCGAAGCCGCCAACGATCGTGCGCTCAGCGTATTCCCGATGCCGACCGCGCCGGGCCCGCGCCGTGCGGTGCCGCCTGCTCCCGTCGCCGCGCCGGCCAACGATCGCAACAAATACGTCGCCGCGGTGATGGCGTTCGTGATCGGGACGCTCGGCATCCACCGCTTCTACCTCGGGCGGACGGGCTCGGGGATCGTCATGCTGGTGCTGAGCATCACCGTGGTGGGACTGGTCATCAGCGCACCCTGGGCGTTGATCGACATGATCCGCTATCTGATGATGTCGGACGAGGAATTCGCGGCACGCTATCCGCGGACGCGGTAAACGCCGTCGATCTCGTTTTTAGGCGAGGCGAGAGCAAGCTCCTCAGTGGCGGTCCTAAATCCTCACCCGCCAGGGGGAGGTGGCCGGCTCTTGCCGGACGGAGGGGGAGGTAAGCGATAATCTCGGCTCCGTGTCCTCCCCCTCCGTCACCTTCGGTGACACTCCCCCCTTGCGGGGGAGGATCGATAGAGCCGCCGTTTGCTTGGTCGGACTGGCCGCCGCCGTCACTTGGTGCGGATGATGACGCCGCGTGCGCTCCACTCGGACCGGGTCTCGCAGATCGTCTCGGGCAGCGTCTTGTCGACTTTGCGACCCAGAATGGTGCGCGGCATGCAGACGCGGCTGGTGTCGTCCTTGAAGACGCTGGCGGGCATCGTGACGGAAATCGGCTTGTCGCCGGCGGCGAATGCGGGTGCGGAGGCGCCACCGAGCGCGACGATGCTCGCGACAAGCAGAGCGGCTGGGCGGAACGAGTGGATCTGGAACATGGAATGCCTTTCACAGAAGATGACGCTCAACTGCGCCACATCTGTGTCACTGCATTAATGATGCCAAACACCTAAGAACCTGAGATCGCAGTGTTTGACTGGAATGGCCAGGTTTTCTGACAAGGCCGGCAAGCCAAAATGCAGGGCAGGCTACCAGATATTGGCGGATCTCGCGCTGCTCCGACGGCCTAGCCGCGCCCCCTCGGAAGGGGGCGGGCGGGCCGATGGATCAGAAGGCGGTGACGACCACCCCGACCACCAGCGCTTGAGCCGCGATCGCCAGCATGGTGCTGGTCACGGTTTCGAACATGCGCATGGGTAGGTCTCCGATGCCAGAAAAATATCCGGCAAGGGCAATATGGCTATAGTTGCGCGTTGTCGCAATTTTGTAACACGTAATCGCAATTGCGTTGCGTGCATCTTGAGGGTCGCTGGGACACTATATTTGCCCGAACACGACGTTCTCCCCTCCCTGGAAGGGAGGGGCAGGGGGGTGGGTCGGCTTCCGCGAGCTCCAGACGTGGTGGCTCAAGCGGGCCTT
>JAJNQF010000191.1 GCA_021154945.1 Sphingomonas sp. | reverse complement strand
TCACTGAGCAAGCTGCCGACTTCGCCGAAAAGGCCAAGCATCGAGAAGCCCAGTGCGCGGCCACCGCTGCGTTGATCAGTCCGCGCGGCCTGCTTCGCATAATCCGCAACAGTGAGAGCTTCGAAATCCTCGCTCATCGCCTGCCCTTCCGGCGATCCGATATCGCGTCTGCGGGGACGCTCACGCCATAGGCTTCAAGTGCCCGCAGTACGATCATCCGGATCGGCTCGCGGGAATCGAGCGACCGTTGACCGAGATCGCGTTTCGTAACGGCAGGAATCTGCACCTGAAGATGCTCGTCGCCGACATCGGTTTGCGCTGCGATATTTTTCATGAATCCATGAAAACATAATTTCATGAAAATAGAAAGCCCGAATCCTCCGGATCAGGAGACGCTCGGCCCGCTGCGCTGCCGCCCGAGTGTCCAGTTGATCCCGCCGTCGCGCATGATGCCCGAGACCGATTTACCGACATGGCGATCGAGAACAGAGCGCCACGGCACCAGCGTGAAATCGCGCGACCGTTCGATGAGCGCATGGCGACCACTCGTCATCTCGACTGCGCGCACGAGCCTGCCTTGAACAGCCTCCCCCTCTCTGGCCTCGGCGAACGGAACGCCTAACTTGTCGGAGAGCTGGCGGGCGACACGCAGCAATTCTCGCCGCTGGAGCGCGGCGAGCATCCCTCGCCGATAGACCGTCTGCCCATCCTGTTCGTCTGCAAGCTGTTCGGTGATCAGCCATTGCCGTCGCATCGCCTGCGCTGAACGAACCTCGTGCCCGAACCCAGCATCGCGCACTGGCACCGGCGCTTCGGCGACCAGCTCGCGATCGAGCCAGGTCGCGGCATCGGTTCCCGGTAATTTGTCGAGCGGGATCGCCGACAGGGTTTCAATGGCAACGGGGTGGTCGCGGAACTGCATGGCTTCGAACCTCTCGACCCTGGCGAGATGGTCCGGCGCGATGATCCAGCTTCCGTCGGGCTCGCGCTCGACGACGCCCGAGATTTTTCGCATCGCTTCAAGCCGCCGGACATGCGTTTCGGCGAAGCGTTCGCTGGCGGTCGGATCGTGCTTCAGATGGGCGTCGATCGAATAGCGCCCGCCGTTCGCCGCCGCGATCTCGTCGATCGTCCGATCGACGGCGCGAATGCCGCCCTCGCGTGGCGCGATCCGGACGATGGCATTTTCGGGGATCGTGTCGACCAGCTCGCCCTTGCCGATCTCGGCATAATGGGTGCGCCCGTCGATGCCGTCGACCAGCAGATAATGACGGTCTTCATGTTCGTCGGCGAGCCCGCGCATCACGACGCGGCCGATGATCGGCGTCGCCTCCTTCGCGACCGGGTCGTAGATGACGCGATCGACCGCAGCACGATCGAGCTTCCGCGCGGTCAGCTCGCGCTGCATGGTGCGGATGATGTCGCCGCGCTCGCCGATCTGGCGCAGTGTGTTCGCAAGGTCGGGCTCAAGCCGCCAGGTGCCGTTGCCGACATGCGAGGCGAGTCCCATGCGCCCGAGTTTCTGCAGGCGACCGACGCGAAGCGATTGCTGGAAGGGATCGCCATCGCTCGCGCTGACCAGCCGCGCGGTATCCATGTCGCGGATCAGCCGTCTGTCGATCGCGGTCAGCCGCTCGGCACCCGTATCGCTGCGAAGCCGCTCTTCGATTTCAAGGTCGGTGCGCGGCCCCAGGTCGAGGTTGACGATCTCGATCGCCCGCTGCCGGCTCCCGTGCGAGATATACTCGCGCGCGATCAGCAGATTCTCACCCCGATCGTTTACGCCGCGCACCACGATATGCGTGTGCGGATGGCCGGTATTGAAATGGTCGACCGCCACCCAATCGAGCTTTGTCCCAAGATCCTGCTCCATCTGCGTCATCAGCCGGCGCACGAACGGCTTCAAGTCGGGATACTGGTCGGCGTCCTCGGCCGACACGATGAACCGGAACTGGCGGCGGTCGCCGTCACACCGTTCGAGGAACGCCTTGCCATCGGCGACGTCGCTGTCGGGCGAGTAGAGCGCACCAGCCTCGCCCTCACGGGTCACGCCGTCGCGCTGAATATAGCGAAGGTGCGCCTTCGCACCGCCCATGCCTTTCCCGCCAAGGCCGACAGGCCGTATCTTGACGATCACGCGGCGCGACCGGAACGCGCCCAATCGGTCGCGCGATCTGAGCACCCGCGCAACACTCGCGCCGCGCCCGATCCGGCTGCCGTCGAAACGGCCGCGCCTGCCCGTTTTCATGCCGGCCCGCTTTGCCGCTTTCACGACGCGGCTCAGGTAGCGCTGCTCCTTGCCCCGGCCGCGCATCCGGCCCAGCTGCGGTTCGAACTCATCATCGCGCATAGCGGCGTCCTTCCATGCCGGAATGACGCTCCCCGCCGATAAGAATGGCGCGTCCTCGCCAGAGCGCAAGGAGTCTCGCGATTGGGATCGGAAAAGCCCAGAAAACCGCCACTCCTGGTAACCCTGTCTCGCACTCAAAGGGCGAGTCTCGCAAAAGCCTTCAAAAAACGATGTGCAGACAAACACTTACAAAATCGCGAGATTTTGCCTCTATCTTGCCATCGAGCCCGACTGCCACCTGCCGCCCCAGACGCCCGCTTTGCCTTCCCGCCTTCCCGATCAAAAAAGGGGAGCGGCGCCATGCGGCACCACTCCCGCGAACCTGCCCCTTCAACAGCGCATCGCCTTATTGCCAGCCTGCCTGTTCGGCCTGACGCAGCGCCCGATTGCACCGCTTCAGCCTCTTCTCAGCGGCCCTTAATTCGGCTTCGATCTGCCGCCGTTCTCCCGCGTCATCGCACCATGAAAGCTCCGCGCGAAGCTCCTCGATCTGTTGTTCAACCGACATCTCATCCTCCTGATACAAGCGAAAGATGAGCCATCGCCCGGCGGGGAGCGGGCGGGGTCAACCACCGCGCAGCGGCCGCGAAGCGGGCGACGGGGGAGCCGATTTTCTCGTCGCCGGAGTGGAGCGAAGCGGAACGCAGGTGGCGTGAAAATTGGGGGAACCGTCGATGGTTGAGGCGGTCCGTTCGCCGCCGGATACTCGGTGCTTGCTGAGCGGATTTCTTCCTCTCTGCAGGCCCGCAAGCGCGTTCCGGTGCAGGAAAAGGCCCACGCCAAGCCCTCAAGGCATGAGGAAAGCCCCGCGCCGGGTGACCGGCGCGGGGCCGATCCGGCTCAGTCGCCGGGGTTCCAGATAACGGCGAACGCGTCGTCGTCGTCCTGCCCGGCGGCGCGGCCGAGATTGGCGTAGAGGGTGCGGCCGCCAAGTTCGGGGGCCGACATGGCGAGGCGGACATATTCGCGCTGGCTCACCTCGCCGGTGCGGATCCAGCCGCCGCCCAGTTCGACGCCGTTCGACAGCACGCGGTAGTCGGGCTGGTCCCCGGTCTTACTGCGGTTGGGGATGATGGCGATCTCGGCATTGACCGAAAGCGTCTTCAAGGCGCCCCGGAACGAACCGTCGTTCTGGCGCTGGACATGACCGATTGAGGGCATTTCTCGTCTCCTTGCACATTCGCCCGACCCGATGCCGGGCGATGGGCGGACCGAAGGGACGGCCCTTGAGCGCGCTGCGAACCGCAGGCCGAAGCGAAGCGGAGGACCGGAAGCGCGGGGCTGATTTGGAGCGAAGCGGCCGCGAGGAGCGCCGCCAAAGCGGCGCGGGGAAATCAGTTCCGCGCGATGGTTTCGCGAGGCGCGCGGCCGTCCCAGGTCATGCGCCCAAGGAGCCGGCGACGGGTTGGTGAGACACGAAAGGACGAGATGCGCGCGCGGACAGGAAGCCCAGTCCGGCGTCTTTCCGGGAAGCCATGATTGCTTTCGCGGCCACGAGGCCGCGGCTATAGCCTCACGGCGATGAACGAAGGAACGACGATTGCGGGGCAGATCGAACGGCTGATCGTGCGGCTGGACGGCGCGGCGGTGTGCGATGCCTGCGTG
>JAJNQF010000186.1 GCA_021154945.1 Sphingomonas sp. | reverse complement strand
ACGATCGCGGCGCGGCCAATGTCGCTGCGGAAGACTATGAGGCGGAGGTCGCCGGCATCCGCGCGCGGCTCGGCGACCTGCCGATGCTGCTCGCCGGGATGGTCGGATCGAACATCGGCTGGCGCAGCGTGCCCTATGTCGCGGCGCCCGCGGGTCTTGCCGAGATCGCCGCGGGGCTCGAGCGGATCGACGACCGCACCGCGATCGTGCCGGGGCTGTCGTACCGCGACGGGCTGCACGCCGACGTGATGCGCGGCGAGGAGGTGCAGTTGCTCGGCGCGGTCGCTGCCGGGCTGGTGCCCGCCGACGCGATGCTCTGCCAGCCCGGTACGCATTGCAAATGGGCGACCGTCGAGGGCGGCGCGATCACCCGCTTCACGACTGCGATGACGGGCGAACTCTTCGCGCTGCTCCGCGCGCACGGCGTGCTGTCGCGACAGCTTGGCCACCCGGTCGAACTGGGCTCCGCGTTTCTCAAAGGCGTCGCCGAGGGCGCGCGGCGCGATCTCGCCGCCAGCCTGTTCGCGATCCGCGCGCGCGGCGTGCTCGGGATTGCCGACGACGCGCACGCAGCGTCGTTCGCGAGCGGGCTGCTGATCGGTGCGGATACGGTCGCGCGGATCGAGCCGGGTGCCGCGGTGCACATCCTCGCCGATCCCGCGCTGGGTGCGCTCTATGCCGGCGCGATCGATGCGCTGGGCGGCACCTCGCACCATATCGACAGCCAGGCCGGATTCGTGGCTGGCATCACCCGCATCCAGGATCTTGCAGCATGACTTCCCCCACAACCCACCGCCAAGCCTTCGACGACGCCTTCGCAAAGTGTCCGCTGATCGCGATCCTGCGCGGCGTGAAGCCCGATGAGGTCGAGGCGATCGGCGAGGCGCTGGTCGAGGTGGGCTTCACGATCCTCGAAGTGCCGATGAACTCGCCCGACCCACTCGACAGCATCGCCCGGCTGGCTCGCGCACTGAAGGGCCGCGCGGTCGTCGGTGCGGGTACGGTGCTGCGCGTCGAGGACGTGGCGGCGGTCGGCGCGGCGGGTGGGACGCTGATCATCGCCCCCAACGCGAACGTACGGGTGATCGCGGCTGCGGCCGAGCGCGGTTATGTCGCCCTCCCCGGCATCGCGACCCCGACCGAGGCGTTCGCGGCGCTGGAGGCGGGCGCGGCGGCGCTGAAGCTGTTCCCCGCCGAGGCGGCGAGCCCAGCGGTACTGAAGGCGATGCGCGCCGTCCTTCCCAAGGATACGCGCGTGCTACCCGTCGGTGGCGTCGTGCCGGAGATCATGGCCGAGTGGCGCAAGGCAGGTGCGGCGGGGTTCGGTCTGGGCTCGGCGTTGTATGCGCCGGGGATGACCGCGGCGGACGTCGGCGCACGGGCTCGCGGATTTATCGACGCGTTGCAGGCGTAATCAAAGGGTTACCAGAGCTGGCCCCGGCCGTCGGGGGGGCGCCGCTGGCTCTGAGACTCTGCTGTTCTTAAGCTCTCGGGCTTCCGGGACTCCGCCAGGACCGCAACCGCAACCACAACCGCAACCAGATATCCCCACGAACCCCGCCCGTCACCCCAGCGAAAGCTGGGGTCTCCTGGTGCGGGTCGCCCGCCCGCTAACTGGGATACCCCAGCTTTCGCTGGGGTGACGGATTGGGGCGTGAGGGATTGGTGTGACCGATCCGGGGTGACCGATTGGGGCTCGTGATCGACCCGCTATCGTCATCGTGCCGCGTTGAGGTTAGGGCGGCGCGATGATGTTCGCCGACCAGGAACGAGACCTCGCCACGCTGGCCGCCGCCGACCGGTACCGATCGCTCCGACCGCGTACCGGCGTCGACTTCGCCTCGAACGACTATCTCGGGCTCGCCGGATCGGATCGTCTGCGGGCTGCGATGATCGAGGCCTTGGCGCGCGGCGTGCCAGTCGGCTCGGGCGGCTCGCGGTTGTTGCGCGGAAATGCGCCCGAGCATGAGGCGCTGGAGGCGGATGCCGCGCGGTTTTTCGGCACCGAGGCGGCGCTGTTCTTCGCCAGCGGTTACATCGCCAACACGATCCTGTTCGCGACGCTGCCGCAGCGCGATGACCTGATCGTGCATGACGCGCTGATCCATGCGAGCGCGCACGAAGGCATGCGGCTGACACGTGCGACCTGTGTGAGCGCGGCACATAACGACGCCGGTGCGTTCGAGGACGTGATCGCCACCTGGCGCAAGGCTGGCGGCAAGGGCCGCGTGTGGATCGCGGTCGAGAGCCTCTACAGCATGGATGGCGACCGCGCGCCGCTCGCCGATCTCGCGCGGGTAGCGGACCGCCATGACGCCATCCTGCTGATCGACGAGGCGCACGCGACCGGGGTGTTCGGCACCGACGGCCGTGGCCTCGCCGAAGGGCTCGACGGACGCGACAACGTCATCACCTTGCGGACGTGCGGCAAGGCGCTCGGTTGCGAGGGCGCATTGCTCTGCGGGCCGGCGGTCATGCGCAAATTCATCGTCAATCGCGGGCGCGGGTTCATCTTCTCGACCGCGCCGTCGCCACTAATGGCGCTGGCGGTTGGCGAGGCGTTGCGGATCGTGGCGGACGAACCGGGGCGGCGGGAGCGGCTCTGGGATCTCGTCGCAACGGCGGAGCGGGTGCTGGCGCCGTACGGCGTCGCAGCGACCGGGTCGCAGATCCTGCCGCTGATACTCGGCGATGCCGCGCGGACGATGCACGTCGCCGCCGCTATTCAGGGGGCCGGGTTCGACGTGCGTGGCATTCGTCCGCCGACCGTGCCCGACGGTACGTCGCGGTTGCGGATATCGTTGACGCTGAACGCCACTGCGGCGGATATCGAGGCTTTGGGAACGGTATTGGGAGAGGCGCTGCAATGACGATCGTGGTCACCGGAACGGACACCGATATCGGCAAGACCGTGTTCGCCGCGGGCCTGACCGCGGCGCTCGGCGCGCGCTACTGGAAGCCGGTGCAGGCCGGACTCGCGGACGGCAGCGATGCGGCTTCGGTCGTGACCCTGGGTGTTCCTGCAGACCACGTCCTGCCCGAAGCGTATCGGCTGACCACGCCGTGCTCGCCGCATCTCGCCGCCGAAATTGATGGGGTGACGATCGATCCCGACCGGCTCGCGCTGCCCCAAGTCGAGGGCCCATTGGTGGTCGAAGGCGCGGGCGGCGTGATGGTGCCGGTCACGCGCGACCTGATCTTCGCCAACCTGTTCGCACGGTGGGGCAAGCCGGTCGTGCTCGTCGCGCGCACCGGGCTCGGCACGATCAACCACAGCCTGTTGTCGATCGAGGCGTTGCGCAGCCGCGGCGTACCGATCCTCGGCATCGCCTTCGTCGGCGACGCGGTCGAGGATAGCGAGGCGACCATCACCGCACTCGGCAAGGTCCGAAGGCTCGGTCGCCTGCCTCGCCTCGATTCGCTCAACGCCGCCACGCTGGCCGAGGCGTTCGCCGCGAACTTCGACCTGGAGCCGTTCCGGTGACCGACTCGCCCGTCTGGCATCCCTTCACGCAGCACGGCCTGCGCGAGCCAATTCCCCTCGTCACGCATGCCGACGGCGCGGCACTGTACACCTCGGACGGCCGGCGGATCGTCGATGCGATCTCGTCCTGGTGGGTCACCACGCATGGCCACGCCAACCCCAGGATCATGGCGGCGATCGCAGAACAGGCTGGCAAGCTCGACCAGATCATCTTCGCCGGCTGGACGCACCAACCCGCCGAAGACCTTGCGCGCGGCCTGATCGCGATCATGCCGCCGGACCTTACGCGAGTCTTCTTCTCGGACTCAGGCTCTACCAGCGTCGAGTGCGCGCTGAAGATGGCGCTCGGCTATTGGCTCGATCGCGGTGAGGACCGCCATCGCATCCTGGTGATGGAGCACGGCTATCACGGCGATACGATCGGCGCGATGTCGGTCGGTGCGCGCGGCGTCTACAACCGCGCCTATTCACCGCTGCTGTTCGACGTCGGCACGATTCCCTTCCCCGTCGCCGGCCAAGAACAGGTTACACTCGACGCGCTGGAGAGGGCCTGCGCCGCACACCCCGCCGCGTTCATCGTCGAGCCGCTGCTGCTCGGCGCGGGCGGGATGCACATCTATCCCGCGCACATCCTCGCCGAGATGCGCCGCATTTGCGCCCGCTACGACGTCCTGTTCATCGCCGACGAGGTGATGACCGGCTGGGGCCGCACCGGCACCTTGCTCGCCTGCGAACAGGCGGGCGTGGTGCCCGACATCCTGTGCCTGTCGAAGGGGCTCACCGGCGGCGCGGTCCCGCTCGCAGCGACGATGGCGACCGAGGCGATCTACCAGGCGCATTACGGCACCGACCGCGCGCGGATGTTCTTCCACTCCTCGAGCTATACCGCCAACCCGATCGCCTGCGCCGCCGCCAATGCGAACCTCGCGATCTGGCGCGACGAACCGGTGCGCGATCGGATCGCCGATCTCGCCGCACGCCAGGCATCAAGGCTGGAGGCGCTTGCCCGGCATCCCCGCATCGCCAATGCGCGCCAGATCGGCACCATCACCGCGGTCGAGCTCCGCGGCGAGGACGGCTATCTCTCGCAGATCGGGCCGCGCCTGCTCGCCTTCTTCCGCGACCGCGACCTGTTGCTCCGCCCGCTGGGCAACACCGTCTACATCATGCCGCCCTACTGCATCGACGACGCCGATCTCGATCGGATCTACGCTGCGATCGGCGAAGCGTGCGATGAGATCCGACACTGAGGCTGACGTTCTTGCTGCACTGCAGCAACAAATGATGTAGGTGCGACGTTGAGATAGGATCGCGGCTGAGTACGCTTGCGACGAAAGGCTCGATTCACGTGAGAAACATCGCCGATACCATCGCCCGCATGGCGCGTGCCGGGGCACCGACGCCGCGCGACATCGCGCCGAGCCGCCTGACGCCGCTGATCGAGTTCGGGACTAACCCCGGCGCGCTGCTTGGGCACAGCTACGTGCCCAAGAACCTGCCAGCGGGCGCGGCTTTGGTCGTCGTCCTGCACGGCTGCACGCAGACCGCGGCAGGCTATGACCACGGGTCGGGCTGGTCGAAGCTCGCGGACCGTGCCGGCTTCGCGCTGCTGTTTCCCGAGCAGACCCGCGCGAACAATCCCAACCTCTGCTTCAACTGGTTCGCGTCGGAGGACACCGCGCAGGCTGGCGGCGAGGCGGAATCGATCGCGCAGATGACCGAGACGATGATCGCCCGCCACGGCCTCGACCGCAGCCGCGTGTACGTCACCGGCTTGTCGGCGGGCGGCGCGATGACGGTGGCGATGCTGGCCACGCGGCCGGACCTGTTCGCGGGCGGCGCGGTGATCGGCGGGCTGGCTTACGGCACCGCGACTGGCGTATCGCAGGCGCTCGATCGGATGCGCGGGCATGGCGACACCAGCGACGTCGCGCTGGCCGACGCGGTCCGCAGCGGCTCGCGCGGGCATGACGGGCGCTGGCCGACGCTGGCGATCTGGCACGGCGGCGCCGACGCGACGGTCAGCGTGGCGAATGCGGACACGATCGCGCGGCAATGGCGCGGCATCCACGGCGTCGACGCGACCGCGGTACGCACGGAGCGGGTCGGCACCGCGGTCCACCGAATCTGGTCGGATGCCGAGGGACGTGACGTCGTCGAGGACTGGACCGTGCCGGGCATGGGCCATGGGACGCCGATCGACCCGTTGCGAGGCGAGCGACTGGGCGCCGCTGGGCCGTTCATGCTGGACGTCGGGATTTCTAGTACGGCAGTTATTGCCAAGTCCTGGGGGCTGGTTCCGGCGGCGAAGGCGGAGACTGCGGCCAAGCCGGCGCCGGTCGAACGCGTCGCGAAGATCGCGATCCCGGTCTCGTCGAAGCCTGCGTCGAAGCCTCGCGCCGAGGCGCCTACGGGGATCCAGGCGACGATCGAAAACGCCCTCCGCGCTGCCGGATTGATGCGGTAGGATGCCGGAGGGTGGGGAGTTGAGTGCGCGCCAAACACCCCATCGTCATCCTGACGAAAGTCAGGACCCAGAGTAACAGCGGTGTCTTGTGTGGCTCTGGGTCCTGACTTTCGTCAGGATGACGGAGTGGCTGGAAAAACACGGGATGGTTGCGGAATCACGGGATGGTTGCGAAACCGTCGCGCGACGTCCCGGTGCGTTGCCTCGGCGGCTCACGCCACATCAATCCTCCCCTGGCAGGGGGGGTGGCTGGCTCTTGCCAGACGGAGGGGTATCGCCCCTTTCGATAGCGGGTCACCCCTCCGTCGCCTGCGGCGACACCTCCCCAGACAGGGGAGGGTAAGCAGGAATAATCGACTTGCTCGTGAACCCGGCTAAAGCCAGCGCATGACGTCCACCCCGCCCCGCCCCTGGCGCACCGAATTCGCGGCCACGCTGAAACTCGCCTGGCCGCTGGTCGCGACGAATCTCGCGCAGGCGCTGGTCGGCGCGACCGACGTGGCGATGCTCGGGCGGCTCGGCCCCGACACGCTGGCGGCGGCGACGCTGGGGCTGAACCTCTACCTCGTGTTCCTCGTCTTCGGCATGGGCCTCACCACCGCCGCGGTCCCGATGATCGCGCGCGAGCGGGGTGCGCGGCCGCATGCGGTGCGCGATATCCGGCGGACCGTGCGGCAGACGATCTGGGTCGCGGCCACGCTCTGCCTCCCGTCCTGGATCATTCTCTGGAATGCCGAGGCGATCCTCGTGCACCTGCTCGATCAGGATCCGCTGCTCGCGCACGACGCGGCGCGGTTCGTGCGCGCGGTGATGTGGGGGATGCTGCCGAGCCTCGCGTTCCTCGTCCTGCGCGCGTTCGTCGCCGCGCTCGAGCGGCCGGGTTGGTCGCTGGTGGTGATGGTCGGGCTGCTGGTGGTCAACACCGCGCTCAACTGGCTGCTCATCTTCGGCCACGCGGGCCTCCCCGCGCTCGGCTTGCTCGGCTCGGGGATGGCGAGCAGCATCGCCAACGGCCTCAGCTTCGTCGCGATGGCCGCCGTCGTCGTCTACGCAAGGCCGTTCCGCCGCTATCGCCTGCTCGGCCGGTTCTGGCGCGCCGACTGGCCGCGATACCGCGCGGTCTGGACGCTCGGCCTGCCGATCGCGATCACGCTCGGGTTCGAATCCACCGTATTCATCGCCGCCGTCTTCCTGATGGGATTGCTCGGCACGGTGCCACTCGCAGCCCATGCGATCGCGATCCAGATCGCCAGCGTCACCTTCATGGTCCCGCTCGGCATCGCCCAGGCCGCAACCGTCCGCGTCGGGCTCGCCTCCGGACGCGGCGACCGTGCCGGCATAGGACGCGCAGGCTGGGCCGCGTTCGCGATCGGCGAAGGATTCATGGTGCTGACGGCGGCTTTGCTCGTGCTCGCCCCGCAACTGCTGATCGGCATCATCCTCGACGTCGATGCACCCGCCAATGCGCCGGTCGTCGCGCTGGCGATCTCGCTGCTCGCGGTCGCCGCGGTGTTCCAGGTGGTCGACGGCGCGCAGGTGATCGGCGCGGGCATGTTGCGCGGGCTGGGCGATACCAAGGTGCCGATGATCTTCGCCGCTATCGGCTATTGGGGGATCGGCATCGGTGTCGGCGCATGGCTCGCGTTCGGGCGCGACTGGGGCGGGGTCGGCATCTGGACAGGGCTGGCAGCCGGACTGGCAGTGGTTTCGGTGCTGATGATCGCCCGGTGGCAGGCGCGCGAACGACTTGGCCTCGGCTAAGGCTCGCTTGGCCTCTTTATCCGATATTACTGATACATAGCAGCTCAGACGTGTTAACGTGTGTTACACCACTGGAGCCTGACATATGCCTGATCAAGACCGCATCGTCGCGATCGGGTTGCTCACGCAGCGCGACGTTTTCGCGCTCGGCCACGACCTGTCGCGGGTCTATCCGATCGACGAGGTGCCGTGCTTCGGCAGCCTGCTCTGTGCGATCGACGATGCCGACCGCGCGTTCCACCGCGCCCGCGATGCACGCCAGCTTGCCAATCCCGTCCAACCCAGCGCAACCTCGCTGGCATAGCGGCGTTCAAGATCCGCTGGCGAGATCCGCTGGCCCCTGCGGAGATCGATCATGACGCTGCCTACCGAATTGCTGCTGCTCGGCTGGTCGACGGTCCTGCTATTCGCCTATGTGATGATCCAGGGCCAGACCGCGACGCACGACCGCGGGCTAGACTGGAATGCCGGGCCGCGCGACGGCGAGCAGAAGCCGCTCGGCGAGATGGCAGGCCGCGCCGAGCGCGCGCTGAAGAATTTCCAGGAGACCTACCCGGTCTTCGTCGCGCTCGCGCTGGGGCTGACCGTCACCGATCGCACCGGCGGCATCGGTGCGATCGGTGCGTGGCTCTGGTTCGGCGCGCGGATCGCCTACATCCCGCTGTACCTGTTCGGAATCAAATATATTCGCAGCCTGTGCTGGATGGTGTCGATCCTCGGCCTGCTGCTGATGCTGATCCGCTTCCTCTGAGGGTCAGCCTCGCCCCGGCTTGTCTCAAAGCGTGCGGATGATCGCCGAGAAGTCGAGGCTTCCCTGCCCTTCGCCGGCAAACGCCTCGTAGCGCTCGGCGGCCTTCGCGCCCATCGGCGTATCCGCGCCGACATCCTTCGCCGCCGCCATCGCGAGCCGCAGGTCCTTCAACATCAGCGCCGCCGCGAAGCCGCCCTGATAGTCGTGATCGGCAGGCGTATCGGGACCGATCCCCGGCAGCGGCGCATAGGTGGTCATCGACCAGCTCTGGCCCGACGACACGCTCGCGATGTTGTAGAACGCCTGCGCATCGAGCCCCAGCTTCTCCGCCAGCACGAACGCCTCGCAGGTCGCGATCATCGTCGCGCCGAGGATCATGTTGTTGCAGATCTTCGCCGCCTGCCCTGCGCCGTTCGCCCCTGCATGGATGACGGCCTTGCCCATGTCCGCGAGGATCGCCTGTGCCCGGTCGAACGCCTCGGCCGAACCACCGACCATGAAGGTGAGCGTGCCCGCATTGGCCGCGCCGATGCCACCCGACACCGGCGCATCCACCGCGACAAGTCCCTTGGCCTGCGCGGCTTCGGCGACCTGCTTGGCGGTGGCGACGTCGATCGTCGAGCAGTCGATCAGGATCGCGGACGGCGACGCAACGCCGAACAGCGTGTCGTATACCTCGGCGACATGCTTGCCGGCGGGGAGCATCGTCACGATCGCCTCGGCACCGTCCGCGGCTTC
>JAJNQF010000176.1 GCA_021154945.1 Sphingomonas sp. | reverse complement strand
TCACTGCCAAGATCCGGTTGTTTTCGGAAGTGTTGTCGCCGGACGGTACGGCGGTTGTGTGGGCGGACGATCCGCAGTCGGCGCGGGTGATCGATCTGGCGCGGGAGCGTGGCAATCGGCTGGTGACGGTCGGGACGCAGGGCGAGACTTTGCGGCTGGTGGGCCGCGATCCGACCTTGCTGGGGCAGGGGCTGACGATCGAGGCTGAGAAGCGGACCTACGAGGTGACGCTGCCACTGATCGGCGCATATCAGGCGGCAAACGCGCTGGTATCCGCCGGGCTCGTGATCGCGACCGGCGGCGACGTGGCCGCGACGATCGCCAACCTTGCGCGGTTGCAGCCGGTGCGCGGGCGGCTGGAGCGTGCGGTGATCGCGAAGTCGGGTGCGCCGGTTTATGTCGATTACGCGCATACGCCCGATGCGCTGGAGGCGGCGATTGCGGCGCTCAAGCCCCATGCTGGAGGCAAGCTGATCGTGGTGTTCGGTGCAGGCGGCGACCGCGACACCGGCAAGCGCGAGACTATGGGGCAGGTCGCGGTGCAGCACGCCGACCGGGTGATCGTCACCGACGATAATCCGCGGACCGAGGATGCGCGGGCGATCCGCTGCGATGTCCTGAAGGGCGCGCGCGGGGCTGAGGAGATCGGCGACCGGCGGGCGGCGATCGGGGCTGCGGTGCGCGAGGCTGGGCCCGAGGACATCGTGTTGATCGCGGGGAAGGGCCACGAGCAGGGCCAGATCGTCGGCGATCTGGTCCTGCCGTTCGATGACGTGACAGTGGCGCGGGAGTGCGCGGCGTGAGGGGGGCGACGTCTTCATTCCCCTCCCGCTTGCGGGAGGGGCTAGGGGAGGGCGCGACGTACGTACTGGCGTCCGGTTCGTTTGGCTCGCCCCTCCCCAGACCCCTCCCGCAAGCGGGAGGGGAGCAGTGAGTCTCTGGACTTCCGCCGAGATCGCGGCCGCTACTGGCGGTGTCGCGTCTGGTGATTTCTCCGTCAGCGGCGTCGCGTTCGATTCGCGCGAGGTTGGCGCGGGCGACTTGTTCGTGGCGATGAAGGGCGAGGCCAGTGACGGACACCTGTTTCTCGACCAAGCCTTCGCACAGGGCGCGGCGGGGGCGATCGTGTCCGAGCCTTGCGATCATCCGCACGTGCTTGTCGCGGACAGCTTCGTCGCGTTGCAGGCGCTTGGGCGGGCGAGCCGGGCTCGGAGCGGTGCCAAGATCATCGGCGTCACTGGCTCCGTGGGCAAGACCAGCGCGAAGGAGGCTCTCTTCGCCTGTCTCGACCGCGCAGCCCCCGGCGAGGTGCATCGGTCGGTCAAGAGCTACAACAATCATACCGGCGTGCCGCTCAGCCTCGCGCGGATGCCTCGGGATGCGAAGTTCGGCGTGTTCGAGATGGGGATGAACCATGCCGGTGAACTCGCCGAGCTGACGCAACTCGTCCGCCCGCATATCGCGATGATCACCGCGATCGCGCCTGCGCATACCGCGTTCTTTCCCGACGAGAGCGCGATTGCGGATGCCAAGGGGGAGATCTTCGCCGGGCTTGATCCGGGCGGAACGGCGATTGTGCCTTATGACAGCCCGCACCGCGATCGGCTGCTCGGTCACGCCGCGCCGCATGCCGCGCACATCGTCACGTTCGGTAGCGAGAAGGGCGCCGATGTCCGCGCGATCGAGGCGATGCGGCTGCCGACCGGCGGGACGTTCGTCACCGCGCGCATGGGGCAGGGGGCCGAGCACGAACTGAGCTTCACGGTCGCGCAGCCCGGCGCGCATTGGGTATCGAACGCGCTGGGCGTGTTGGCGTGCGTGCGGGCGGCGGGGGGCGATCTCGGTTTGGCTGGGCTCGCGCTGGCCGAGCTTGGTGGGCTGCAAGGTCGCGGCGCGCGGTCGCTCGTCGAGGTTGGCGACGGGCAGGCGCTGGTGATCGACGAGAGCTACAACGCCAACCCCGCCTCGATGCGTGCAACGCTCAGCGTCCTCAGCCACGAACCCGGCCGGCACATCGCGGTGCTCGGCGAGATGCGCGAGCTGGGCGAGGGCTCGGACGACTATCATGGCGGCCTCGCCGAGCCGATCCTCGCCGCGCGCGTCGAAATGGCGCTGCTCGTCGGTGAAGCGATGGCGCCGCTTGCGCAGGTGCTTGAGGGACAAGTCGAAACCGTCCATGTGGGCGACGCTGCGGCCGCGCTCGCGTCGTTACGGACGATCCTGGCGCCGGGCGATGTCGTGCTCGTCAAGGGATCGAACGGGGTGGGCCTCGCCCGCGTCGTGGCTGGTCTTCAAGCTGGCCTCAAAGGCGGGATTAACTGAATGTTGTACTGGCTCGCCGAGCATCTGGGGTTTCCCGGCCTGCTGAACCTCATCCGTTACCAGACGGTGCGGACCGGTGGTGCGGTGGCGACCGCCTTGATCATCGGCCTGATCATCGGGCCGAAGTTCATCGGCTGGTTGCGCGTGCGGCAGGGCAAGGGGCAGCCGATCCGCGCCGACGGCCCGCAGACGCATCTGTCGAAGCGCGGCACGCCGACGATGGGCGGGCTGATGATCCTGACCTCGATGTGCCTGGCCATCTTCCTGTGGATGGATCTGAGCAACCCGTATGTCTGGGCGTGCGTGTTCGTGACGCTCGGCTTCGGGACGATCGGGTTTCTCGACGATTACGACAAGGTGCGCAAAGCGAGCACTGCGGGGATTAGCGGGCGGACGCGGCTGCTGCTGGAGTTCGCGATCGCCGGGATCGCCGCGACGATCATCATGTCGCAGAACGGGCCGCATCTGTATCTGCCGTTCACGTCGCGCATGTATCTCGACCTCGGCTGGTTCTTCCCGGTGTTCGCGGCGTTCACGATCGTGTCGTTCGGCAATGCCGTGAACCTCACCGACGGGCTCGACGGTCTGGCGACGATGCCGGTGATCATCGCCAGCGTCGCGTTCATGGTGATCGTGTACCTGGTCGGGAACGTGAAGTTCGCCGATTATCTCGGTATTCCGCATGTGCCGCGTGCGGGTGAGCTGGCGATCTTCTGCGGAGCGATCGTCGGGGCTGGGCTCGCGTTCCTGTGGTTCAATGCGCCGCCGGCGGCGGTGTTCATGGGTGATACCGGGAGCCTCGCGCTCGGTGGCGCGCTGGGGACGATCGCGGTCGTCGCGCATCATGAGATCGTGCTGGGGATCATCGGCGGGCTGTTCGTGATCGAGGCGCTGTCGGTGATCATCCAGGTGTTCTTCTACAAGCGCACCGGCAAGCGCGTGTTCCGGATGGCGCCGATCCACCATCATTTCGAACAACTCGGCTGGGCCGAGGCGACCGTCGTGATCCGGTTCTGGATCATCGCGCTGGTGCTGGCGCTGGTCGGCCTCTCGACGTTGAAGTTGCGGTGATTATTGCGAAGGCCTGGCGCGGGAAACGCTATGCGGTGCTGGGGCTGGCGCGGTCTGGGGCTGCGACTGTGCGGGCGCTTGTGGCTGGTGGGGCGAGCGTTGTCGCTTGGGATTCGGATGAAGTTCGGCGTGACGTCTTTGCTCCCTCTCCCCTCAGGGGAGAGGGTTGGGGTGAGGGGCAGCCCAGCAATGCTGCGCCTGGAACAGCTCCTCACCCAACCCTCTCCCCGGAGGGGAGAGGGCTTTTAGAGATCGCACCGCTTGATGACCTCGCCGGGTTCGACGCGCTCGTCGTGTCGCCGGGAGTGCCTCTGAACACGCATCCGCTCGCGGCAACCGCGCGTGCGGCCGGCGTGCCTGTCATCGGCGACATCGAACTCTTCGCGCAGGCCCGCGCAGACCTCCCCCCGCACAGGGTCGTCGGCATCACCGGCACCAACGGCAAGTCCACCACCACCGCGCTCGTCCACCACATCCTCAAGACCGCCGGCATCCCGACGCTCATGGGCGGCAACATCGGCCTGCCGATCCTCGAACAGCAACCGCTCCCCGAGGGCGGCGTCTATGTGCTCGAACTGTCGAGCTACCAGATCGACCTGACGCAGACGCTTGATTGCGACGTCGCGGTGCTGCTCAACATCACGCCGGATCATCTCGATCGCTATGACGGCTTCGAAGGCTATGCGGCGTCGAAGGCGCGGCTGTTCGCGATGCAGTCGGTCGAGCATGACGCGGTCATCGGGATCGGCGATGCGCCGTCCGCGCAGATCGCGCGCGGGCTGTCGGCGAAGGGCGAGCATCTCACCAAGATCGCGCCGGGCGTGTGCATGGATCAGAGCAACTGGCCCGCGCTCCAAGGCCCGCACAACGCGCAGAACGCGCTCGCTGCGATCGCGGTCGTGAAGGCGCTGGGGGTTAGCGAGGTCGATATCGATCGTGGCCTCACCAGTTTCTCCGGCCTGCCGCACCGGATGCAGCAGATCGCCTCCTATGGCGGCGTCGCCTATGTCGACGACAGCAAGGCGACCAATCCCGAGAGCACCGCGCCCGCACTCGCTGCGTTCGACCGGGTCCACTGGATCGTCGGTGGCCGCGCGAAGGGGGACGACCTCGACGCCTGCAAGCCAGCCTTTGGTCACGTCGTTCGCGCTTACACCATCGGTGAAGCGGGGCCGCGGTTCGCTGAAATCCTGAAAGACTCCATGCCCGTCGAGAATGTCGGCACGCTCGACGCCGCCGTCCGCATCGCCGCCGCCAACGCCAAGCCCGGCGACACGGTGTTGTTATCCCCAGCCTGTGCTAGCTTCGACCAGTTTCGCGATTACGAAGCGCGCGGGGCGGTGTTCCGCGCTGCGGTGGAGTCGCTGGCATGACCGATATGCGCGCTGGGACCATGGATATGGGTGTGTCCGGACAGAAGAACGGGATCGTCGCGAAGATGAAGCGGCGCGGCGGGCGGGGCGACCAGTCGCCGCTCGGCACGTGGTTCTGGGATATCGACCGGATGCTGCTGTTGCTGACGCTGTTCCTGATCGCGATCGGGCTGATCGCGGTCGCCGCGGCGTCGCCGGCGAGCGCGGTTCGCTATTCGGGTGAGCATCACAAGATCGCGCCGCTCTATTATTTCTGGCGGCAGTTGATGTGGGTCGGGGTGTCGCTCCCCGTGCTGTTCGGCGTGTCGATGATGCCCGTCTCGATGGCGCGGCGGATGGCGATCGGCGGGTGTGCGCTGTTCGTGCTGATGTTGATGGTGACGCCGTTCATCGGGGTCGAGGCGAACGGCGCGCGCCGCTGGCTCGGCGTCGGGTTCGCGCAGTTCCAGCCTTCGGAGTTCCTGAAACCGCTGTTCATCGTTACCGTCGCGTGGCTGTTGTCGTTGCGTGCGAAGGATGCCGAACTCCCGACCGTGTTGATTACCGGCGCGATGACCGCGGGGGTCGCGGTGCTGCTGATGCTGCAACCCGATTTCGGCCAGACGATCATCTTCTGCTCGGTATGGCTGGCGCTGCTGATGATCGCGGGGACGCCCGTGCGGATACTCGTCGGGCTCGTCGCGCTCGCGCCGGCCGGGCTGGTCGCAGCCTATATATTCTACGGCGTGGCGCGGTCGCGGATCGATGCGTTCCTGTTTCCGGGCGTCGAGGGCGAGGGTGCGTCGGATCATTTCCAGACGAATGCCGCGCACAACACGCTGACTGCGGGCGGCTGGACCGGCACTGGGCCTGGCGCGGGGGCGGCGAAATTCGGGCTGCCCGAGGCGCATACCGACTATATCTTCTCGGTGATCGGCGAGGACTTCGGGCTGATCGCGTGCTCCGTGATCGCGGTGATCTTCCTCGCGATCGTGGTGCGCGTGTTCGTCAAGCTGCTGGACGAGCAGGACGAATTCAAATTGCTCGCCTCGGCCGGGCTCGCGACGCAGTTCGGTGCGCAGGCGCTGGTGAGCATGGCGGTGAACACCGGCCTCGCGCCGTCGAAGGGTATGACGCTGCCGTTCATCAGCTATGGCGGCTCGTCGATGGTGGCATTGTCGGTCGGCATGGGGTTGCTGCTGGCGTTTACCCGGCGCAATCCGTTTCTCACGCGGAGCCCCTATGTCGTCCGCTGGAGTGGTGAATGAGTAAGCATTACGTCTTAGCGGCCGGTGGCACGGGCGGACACATGGTCCCGGCAGCGGCGCTCGCGGCCGAGCTGACCAAGCGTGGCCACCGCGTCGCTCTCGTGAGCGATGCGCGCGGCGTGCGGTTTCCGGGGCTGTTCGAGGAAATCCAGACGCATGTCCTGCCGGCTGGGCGGTTCAGTGGCGGGCCGCTGGGCTGGGCGAAGGCGACGCGCGAGATGTGGCGCGGGCGGGCGATGGCGCGCGAGCTTTACCGGACGTTCAAGCCCGCTGCGGTGATCGGCTTCGGTGGGTATCCCGCGCTGCCGGCGTTGCTGGCTGCGTTCGCGGACAAGATCCCGACCGCAGTGCATGAGCAGAATGCGGTGCTGGGCCGGGTGAACCGCTTTGTTGCAGGGCGCGTGGATGCGATCGCGACGTCGTCGGAGCCGACCGAGCGCCTCGCGCCGAAGCTGCTGGGCAAGACGCATCTGGTCGGCAATCCGGTGCGCGAGGCGGTGCTGGCATTGCGTGCGCGCCCGTATCCGTTGCTGGAGGAAGACGGCATTTTCCGCGTGCTCGTGACCGGGGGGAGCCAGGGGGCGAGCATCCTGTCGCAGGTGGTGCCCGATGGTCTGGCGATGCTGCCGGTGACGTTCCGGCGGCGGTTGCAGGTGACTCACCAGGCGCGGATCGAGGATATCGACGCGGTGCGCGCCAAGTACGCCGAGCATCATATCCCGGCCGAACTGGCGACGTATCTGCCCGATATGCCCGAGCAACTGGCGTGGGCGCATCTGCTGATCGCGCGCGCGGGGGCGTCGACGATCTCTGAGCTGACTGCGGCGGGGCGGCCGGCGATTTTGGTGCCTCTGCCGAGCGCGACCGACGATCACCAGACGGTGAACGCGCGCGAGATCACGAAGGCGGGCGGCGCGCGGACGATCGCGCAGGGAGACTTTACCGCAGTGGAACTGGCCAAGCAGATGCAGAAACTCGGGCTCGATCCGGCCGCGTTGCAGAACGCCGCGGGGCGTGCGCGG
>JAJNQF010000166.1 GCA_021154945.1 Sphingomonas sp. | reverse complement strand
CTCCCTGGAAGGGAGGGGCTGGGGGTGGGTAGGTCCGCTTGAGCCACCACCGTCTGAACACGGGGAACCCGACCCACCCCCGATCCCTCCCTTCCAGGGAGGGGAGAAGAGCTGCGAACGCGTCTATTTCAATCGGCCAGCCTGAAGCACCCACGCCAAAGATGTTGCGCCCTCGCGCCGCGCGGTGCTAGCCGCACGGCATGTCCGTAGATACTGCAACCGTGAAGCGGATCGCGAGCCTTGCGCGCATCGCGATCACCGACGAGGACGCCGCCCGCATGGCGCCGGAACTCGGAAACATCCTTGGCTGGATCGAGATGCTGGGCGAGGTCGATACGACCGGCGTCGAGCCGATGACCGCCGTCATTCCCAACACGCTGCGGCTGCGCGACGATGTCGTCAACGCCGACCCGCTGACCGGCGGCAACATCCGCGAGCAGGTGCTGGCCAACGCCCCCGTGGCAGAGCACGGCTTCTTCGCCGTGCCGAAGGTGATCGAATAATGACCGAGCTTACCGATCTGGGCGTTGCCGGCATTCGCGACGGCGTGCGCGACGGCTCCTTCAAAGCCCGCGACGTCGCCGACGCGTTCATCGTGAAAGTCAGCCAGGCCAAGGCGTTGAACGCGTTTCTTGTCGAGACGCCCGAACACGCGATCGCCGCCGCCACTGCCGCAGACACCGCGCGCGCCGCCGGCGAGACGCTCAAGCCGCTCGCCGGCGTGCCGATCGGCATGAAGGATTTGTTCTGCACAGCGGGCGTTACCACGACCGCGGCGAGCCATATCCTCGAAGGCTTCACGCCGACCTACGAATCGACCGTCTCGCAGAACCTGTGGGATGCGGGCGCGGGGATGCTCGGCAAGCTGAACATGGACCAGTTCGCGATGGGTTCGTCGAACGAGACCTCTGCGTTCGGCAACGTGATCAGCCCTTGGAAGCGCAACGACGGCGGTAACGCCTCGCTGGCCCCCGGCGGCTCGTCGGGCGGCTCGTCCTCGGCGGTCGCCGCACGGCTCTGCCCCGGCGCGACCGGCACAGACACCGGCGGCTCGATCCGCCAGCCCGCCGCCTTTACCGGCATTTCGGGCATCAAGCCCACCTATGGCCGCTGCTCGCGCTGGGGGACGATCGCGTTCGCCTCGTCGCTCGACCAGGCCGGACCGATGGCGCGCGACGTCAAGGATTGCGCGATCCTGCTCGAGGCGATGGCCGGGTTCGACGCGAAGGACGGCACCTCGCTCCAGCTCGACGTGCCGAAATGGGAAGCGGGTTTGTCCGCCAATCTGAGCGGCCTGCGCGTCGGCATTCCCAAGGAATATCGCGTCGACGGGATGCCCGAGGAGATCGAGGCGCTCTGGCAGCAGGGCATCGACTGGCTGAAGGATGCCGGCGCGACGATCGTCGAGGTCTCGCTCCCACACACCAAATACGCGTTGCCCGCCTATTACATCATCGCGCCCGCCGAGGCATCGTCGAACCTCGCCCGCTATGACGGTGTGCGCTACGGCATCCGCGATCTGCCGACGGGCGCCGGCCTGCAGGACATGTACGCCGCGACACGCGCCGATGGCTTCGGCCCCGAGGTGAAGCGCCGCATCATGATCGGCACCTATGTGCTGTCGGCCGGGTTCTACGACGCGTATTATACGCAGGCGCAGAAGGTCCGGACGCTGATCGCGCGCGATTTCGAACGGGCTTGGGAGACGTGCGACGTGCTGCTGACGCCGACCGCACCCTCGGCAGCGTTCGGCCTCGGCGAGAAGGTCGATCCGATCTCGATGTATATGAACGACGTCTTCACTGTGCCGTCTTCGCTCGCAGGGCTGCCGGCGATGTCGGTGCCGGGTGGCCTCGACAAGCAGGGGCTGCCGCTCGGGCTTCAGATCATCGGCAAGCCGCTCGACGAGCAAGGCGTGCTGAACGCAGGGCTCGCGATCGAACAGCGAGCGGGATTTACCGCGCGACCAGAGGCTTGGTGGTAACATGAGCGACTATCGGATCCAGGGCGAAACCGGCGAGTGGGAGGTCGTGGTCGGCCTCGAGGTGCACGCGCAGGTGACGTCGAACGCCAAGCTCTTCTCGGGCGCGGCGACCGCGTTTGGCGCGGAGCCCAACACGCAGGTATCGCTGGTTGATGCGGCGATGCCGGGCATGCTGCCCGTGCCGAACCGCGAGTGCATCCGCCAGGCGGTCCGCACCGGCATGGCGATCGAGGCGCAGATCAACAAATGGTCGCGGTTCGACCGGAAGAACTATTTCTACGCCGATCTCCCGCAGGGTTACCAGATCAGCCAGCTTTATCATCCGATCGTGGGCGAGGGGGCGATCGACATCAGCCTCGACGAGAAGAATCCGGATGCGACGGGCAAGCGGATCGGCGTCGAGC
The DNA here is from genome assembly GCA_021154945.1 of Sphingomonas sp. Classification (GTDB taxonomy): domain Bacteria; phylum Pseudomonadota; class Alphaproteobacteria; order Sphingomonadales; family Sphingomonadaceae; genus Sphingomonas. Next base: position 485 of record JAJNQF010000166.1, on the reverse strand, counting down.
GCATCCATGTCGAGCAGGATGCCGGCAAGCTGATGCACGACCAGCATCCGACGCAGTCGTACGTCGATCTCAACCGGTCGGGCGTCGCGCTGATGGAGATCGTGTCGAAGCCCGATCTCGCATCGCCAGCCGAAACAGGGGCTTACCTGCGGAAGCTGCGATCGATCCTGCGCTATGTCGGATCGTGCGACGGCAACATGGAGGAAGGCTCGATGCGCGCCGACGTCAACGTCAGCGTGCGGAAGGTCGGTGACGAACTCGGCACGCGGACCGAGACGAAGAACGTCAATTCGGTGCGCTTCGTGATGGCGGTGGTCGAGCAGGAGGCCAAGCGTCAGGTCGAGGTGCTCGAAGCCGGTGGCAAGATCGTCCAGGAAACGCGGCTCTACGATCCCGATCGCAACGAAACGCGCTCGATGCGGTCGAAGGAAGACGCGCATGATTACCGCTACTTCCCCGATCCCGATCTGTTGCCATTGGTGCTC
>JAJNQF010000149.1 GCA_021154945.1 Sphingomonas sp. | reverse complement strand
GCCGCTTGATATCCTGGACTCCTGCGTTCGCAGGAGAACGACTGGCCGTCGGCTACCGCGCGAAAACCCGTTCCAACCGGCAACCAATTGATGGACGCTTCATCCTCACCATATAAGCTACAGATTATGCCCCCATGCAGGCACCCACCGGAGCGTTCATGACCCAGTACCCCGTCCTTCCCCTTCGCGACATCGTCGTCTTCCCGCACATGATCGTGCCGCTGTTCGTCGGCCGCGATAAGTCCGTCGCCGCGCTCGAAGCGGCGATGGCAGCGGACAAGGAGATCTATCTCGTCGCGCAGGTCGACCCGGCCGAGGACGATCCCGCGCGCGACGACCTGTATTCGATGGGCGTGACCGCGACCGTACTCCAGCTGCTGAAGCTCCCCGACGGCACCGTCCGCGTTCTGGTCGAGGGCAAGCAGCGCGCGACGCTGGAGACGCTGGACGAATCGGGCGACTTCCTGACCGCCACGGTCGAGACGGTCGCCGATGCCGAGGTCGAAGGCGCCGAGGTCACCGCGCTGATGCGATCGGTGGTCGAGCAGTTCGAGAATTACGCCAAGCTCAATCGCAAGCTTGCGTCCGAGACCGCGGTCCAGATGTCGGAGATCGAGGACGCGTCGAAGCTGTCCGATGCGGTCGTTGCCAACATCGCGATCAAGGTCGCCGAGAAGCAGGCGATGCTGATCGAGACCAACCCGTCTAAGCGTCTCGAAATGGCGATGGTCGCGATGGAGGGCGAGCTGGGCGTCCTGCAGGTCGAGAAGAAGATCAAGAGCCGCGTCAAGCGCCAGATGGAGAAGACGCAGCGCGAATATTACCTGAACGAGCAGTTGAAGGCGATCCAGCGCGAGCTGGGTAACGAGGACGGCGAAGGCGAAGGCGACGAGATCGCCGAGCTGACGCAGAAGATCGCCACGCTCAAGATGAGCAAGGAAGCGCGCGGCAAGGCGACCGCCGAGTTGAAGAAACTGAAGACGATGGCGCCGATGAGCGCCGAGGCGACCGTCGTTCGCAATTATCTCGACGTGCTGCTCGGGCTCCCCTGGGGCAAGAAGTCGAAGATCAAGAAGGACATTGCCGCCGCGCAGGTGACGCTGGACGAGGACCATTACGCGCTCGAGAAGGTCAAGGACCGGATCGTTGAGTATCTCGCGGTGCAGGCGCGCACCAACAAGCTGAAGGGGCCGATCCTTTGCCTCGTCGGTCCTCCGGGTGTCGGCAAGACCTCGCTCGGCAAGTCGATCGCCAAGGCGACCGGGCGCGAGTTCATTCGCCAGTCGCTCGGCGGCGTGCGCGACGAAGCCGAGATCCGCGGGCATCGCCGTACCTATATCGGCTCCCTGCCGGGCAAGATCGTGACCAATCTCAAAAAGGCCGGCACGTCGAACCCGCTGTTCCTGCTCGACGAGATCGACAAGCTCGGCCAGGATTTCCGCGGCGATCCGGCGTCGGCGCTGCTCGAAGTGCTCGACCCGGAGCAGAACGGCAAGTTCCAAGATCATTATCTGGAGGTCGACATCGACCTGTCGGACGTGATGTTCGTTTGCACCGCGAACTCGCTCAATCTTCCGCAGGCGCTGCTCGACCGCATGGAGATCATCCGTCTCGAAGGCTACACCGAGGATGAGAAGGTCGAGATTGCCGAGCGGCATCTGATCGAGAAGCAGATCGAGGCGCACGGCCTGAAGCCGGGCGAGTTCACGCTGACGCAGGAGGGGCTTCGTACGCTCATCCAGCAATACACGCGCGAAGCCGGTGTGCGCACGCTGGAGCGCGAAATCGCCAAGCTGTGCCGCAAGGCGCTGCGCCAAATCCTTGAGAATAAGACCACCAGCGTGACGATCACGCCTGAGAACGTCGGCGAATATGCGGGCGTGCAGAAGTACCGCCACGGCCTCGGCGAGACCGAGAACCAGATCGGTGCGGTCACGGGGCTCGCCTGGACCGAGGTCGGCGGCGAGCTCCTGACGATCGAGAGCGTGACGGTGGCGGGCAAGGGCCAGGCCAAGCTCACCGGCACGCTCGGCGACGTCATGAAGGAGTCGATCGAGACCGCGTTCAGCTATGTGAAGGCCCGCGCCCCGAGCTACGGGATCAAGCCGAGCCTGTTCGCGCGCAAGGATATCCACATCCATCTGCCCGAGGGGGCGGTACCGAAGGACGGCCCGTCGGCGGGGATCGGCATGGTCACGTCGATCGTCTCCACGCTGACCGGCGTGCCGATCCGGCGCGAGGTGGCAATGACCGGCGAGGTCACACTGCGCGGTCGGGTGCTGCCGATCGGTGGCCTCAAGGAGAAGCTGCTCGCGGCGCTGCGCGGCGGGATCGAGACGGTGCTGATCCCGGCCGAGAACGAGAAGGACCTCGTGGAGATTCCGGCGAACATCAAGGCGGGGCTCAAGATCATTCCCGTCAAGCATGTCGACGAGGTGCTCCGTCTGGCCCTGACCGAACCGCTCGAAGCGATCGAGTGGACCGATGCCGACGAGCTGGCGGCCCTGCCGCCTGCACCGATCGCGCCGGTCGGGGGTGGCCTTCACCACTGATCCATGTTTGGATCGTAAGCGATAACGCGGCGGTTTCGTTTGACAGCAGACGGAGCCGCCGCATTATTGCGCGCTGAGTGCGGCTGCGAGTCCATCGCAGGCGATTCGAGTTTTTCCGGGGGACTATATGAACAAGCAGGAGCTGATCGCTACGGTTGCGGATACGTCTGGGCTCGTAAAGGCCGACGCAACCAAGGCGGTCGAGGCGGTGTTCGACGCGATCGAGGCATCGTTGAAGAAGGGCGACGAGGTTCGCCTGGTCGGTTTCGGCACGTTCTCGATCTCGAAGCGCAAGGCGTCGACCGGCCGCAATCCCCGCACCGGCGAGCCGATGACGATCAAGGCCTCGACCCAACCCAAGTTCAAGGCCGGCAAGGGCCTAAAGGACGCAGTCAACTAACAAGCCCTCGATCCTCCCCCGGCAGGGGGAGGTGACAGGCGGCAGCCTGACGGAGGGGGCGGTAAGCGGATCCTGCGTTGCGTGGTGCTCCCCCTCCGTCGCCTTTGGCGCCACCTCCCCCTCGCGGGGGAGGATCGAAGAGATCGCCATCGAAAGGGCTGGACAGGCAGGCGCGCCCTGCCTAAAGGCCCGCTTCCGAACGAGTTTCGGGCGCGTAGCTCAGCGGTAGAGCACACCCTTCACACGGGTGGGGTCACAGGTTCAATCCCTGTCGCGCCCACCATTCCCCCGAAGCATCTTTTGCCCGAACCGGGGCTTGCAGCCCATTCATCGCC
>JAJNQF010000133.1 GCA_021154945.1 Sphingomonas sp. | reverse complement strand
CCATCGTGCTCGCGCGCGGCGGCAACACCGACAACGCGCTGAGCCAGATCGTCGGCGATTTCGGCGACATGCCGGACGTGATGAAACGCCTCGCGCTCGTCCAGTTCTTCAGCTGGTCCGCGCTGTTCATCATGTGGATCTTCAGCACGCCCGTCGTGGCGCAATATATGTACGGATCGAGCGACGCGACCAGTGCCGCATACAATGCCGGCAGCGACTGGGTCGGCGTGCTGTTCGCGGTCTACAACGCGGTCGCGGCGCTGGTCGCCTTGCTGATCCTGCCCCGGCTGGCAAAGCGGATCGGCCGCGTGAAGACGCACATCGCGTGCCTGCTGTGCGGCGCCGCAGGTTTTGCGAGCTTCCTCTTCGTCCGCGATCCGACCCTGCTGATCGTCAGCGAAGTCGGCATCGGTATCGCCTGGGCGTCGATCCTCGCCATGCCCTATGCGATCCTCGCCTCCAGCCTGCCGCAGGCCAAGCTCGGTATCTACATGGGCCTGTTCAACATCTTCATCGTGCTACCTCAGCTGCTGGTCGCGACGCTGATGGGCTCGGTGTTGAAGGCGTTCTTCCCGACCGAGCCGATCTGGACGATGGCCTTCGCCGCGGTCGTCATGGCGCTTGCCGCGCTCGCGATGCTGCGGGTTCCCGAAACCCGGGACGGCGTTGCGTGATGGGGGCTGCTCGCCGGGCCTGATCGCACGCGTTCCGACTTTGCCATTTTCGACCAACTGCTGCTATCGGCGGGTGATGCTCAAATCACGGATCAAGCGCCGCACGGTCGAGGGCGCTCACGCGGTCGCCGAACTTGCGGCCATCCACGCATCGATCGCCGCGCTCAACGACGAGGATCTGCTCGATCTCGCGGATATCTTCGCACGCGAGACATCAGGAGCGCTCAAGACGATGGCCGCCGCCGAGATGACCAGGCGCGGCGTGAGCTTGTGAGTGCTCGCCCGATGCTCTGCCCGACCGATCACGCCGTGACGGCATGAAACAGCTCGCATCCCGACTGCGCCGCCTCGACGATGCGCTCGCCGATCTTCCGCTTGAAGAACCGATGCTGCTGACCGAGCTGGACGGGTTTCTGACCGGCATATTGGTCAGCCCCGACGCTATCGCGCCGGCCGAATGGTTGCAGAGTGTCTGGGGCTCCGACGACAGCGGCGTCGCGGCATTCGACGACCCGCTCGACGTCCAGTGGTTCGCCGATGCGGTCATGGCACGCCATGCGGAGATCACGCGCGACCTCGCCCGCGGCAAGCTGCGACCGATCTTCGACGTCGACGAGCGTAACGGCGACGTGTTGTGGGAGCTGTGGATCGACGGGTTCGCCGAGGCGATGGCGTTACGGCCGGACGGCTGGGATGCGGTGGCGAACGGCGATGATCCGGACGCTGCCGCCGCGCTCGAGAGCCTGTCGACGCTGATCGCCATCGCGCGCAACGAAAGCCCGCTCGACAGCATGGAGATCAACGCATTCGAGGATCGCGCGACGACCGATCTGGTCGACGGCGTCCAGCGCCTGCACTTGGCGCGATCGCGGCGCCAGACGGACTCGCCGGCGCAGGCGATCGGCGCGGCATCGGCCAAGATCGGCAGGAACGATCCTTGCCCATGCGGGTCGGGCAAGAAATCCAAACGGTGCTGCGGCTAGCCGCTTCCAGGTTCACCAGGGCGACACTGGCGAAGGCAACCGCTCACAACGGCGGTTTGCCCGTCAGATAAAGCGCGGTCGGCAGGCCGGTTGGCACCGTGGTATCGGGACGCGGTCTGGCCGCCGCTGCTTGCAGCCAATCGGGACCGCCGGGGCGGTGGCGCGTCGAGCCATCCGAGCGGGTCGGCACCTTGCCATAGACCGAAGGTCCGTCCCGGCCTGGCGAACCGCCGCCGAACGTCGCGGCGATGTTGCCATAGGTCGACGGGTCGCGCCCATCCAGGCTGAGGCGGTCGTTCAGGTAGCAGGCAGTCGCCCAGGCGGTATGCGGATCGGGAGTCATCGCGATGATCCGCTTGCCCCAGTACATGCGCAGATTGTTGTGCATCCAGCCGTCGATCAGGAACTGGCGCTGGCAGGCGTTCCACGTCTCGTCCCGGGTTTCGCCACGGAGCAGCGCGTCGAGCGTCTCGATATCGGGGCGCGGATCGGCGGCATGCGCTTCGAGCGTTTCCTGTGCCCATCCCGCGATGCGGTCGTACCGTTCGGGCGCTGTCAGGGCGCGCGCCCGATAGTGGAACCATTCGCGCCACGTCAGCAGTTCGTCGGCGAACTTCTCCTTGCTGGCCGCGGGCGCATCGGCGGCCTCTACCGTCGCCATCACTTCGCGCGGGCCGACCACGCCGAAGTGGAGATAGGGCGAGAGCATGCTGGCGCCGATCGGGTTGGTGGCGTCGTTGCGCGTCGCCGCATAGGTCGGCATCACCGTATCCATCAACCGCTCGAGATGTATCAGCGCGCCCTCGCGACCGGCGCGGAATATCGGGCTGACCGGCACACTGTGATCGATCGCCGCCGCCGCGACGAAGCGGTCGAGGTCGGCATCAGAACACGCATCCAGCCGGTCCGGCGTATATGGCAGCGGTCCGTCATAGGGCGCCACCGTCGGCACGGCATCGGTCGCTTCCAGCCAGTCGCTCCGCACCGGCTGATGGCGACGCCGAAACGCGGTGGTCGAACCAATGCCGTCGCCGAGCACGGCCGGCGGAACGAGGCATGCGGCGTTGGCCGCGAAGACTGCGCGCTCGACGCGCTCCGCGAACCGCTCCGACTGCCATCGTGCGACGAAGGTCGGCTGGTCCTCGACCAGAACGGCAGCGCTGTCGGCCGCGAGGCGGTAGACCAGGCCTTTTTCGCGCGCGTCTGCACGGTCGACGTACTGGACGCAGCCGACCCCGCGCTGTCGACAGTCGCGTGCCAGGTCGCGGCTTGCGCCGAGGATGAAGTGGTGCAGGCGATCGGAGGCGTAAGGATAATCCTCGCGCAGCCCGTGATAGACGAGGACGGGCAGGCCCAGCGCATTGCCGAGCTGGATCGCGGCGTCGATCACCGGATTGTCGCGCGCGCGGAGGGCCTGTTGCAGCCAGCACAGGACATAGCGGCCGTCCGGGCGGACAACTTGGGCGTTCAGCGCCCGAACGCGCGGCGCTTCGGACCAGGAGGATAACGAGTGGGGAAGGGGAGCGGGCATGGCATCTCAACCATCGTTGCGGCCCGCCGATCCCTGGCCGTGTCGATTGCTTCGCGGCGGTCAAACCCGGACTAGCGGTGCTGCGGCAAAACCAGGCGGACAAGCAGCCCCCCCAGTTCGGGCGAGCGACCGAGCGTGATCGTGCCGCCGTTCAGTTCGACGAGTTCGCGGGTGATCGACAGGCCGAAGCCGTGCCCATCGCCCTGCTCGTCGAGGCGCCGACCGGGGAGCATCGCCTGCGCGATCGCGGTATCGCCGAGGCCGGTGCCATCGTCGGCGATCGAGAGCGTGACGAGCGGACCGTCTGCCTCCGCGCCGATCGCGATTGCGCCGCGCGCGTGGCGACAGGCGTTGTCGAGCAGGTTGCCGATCATCTCGTCGAGGTCCTGTGGGTCGATCGCGACGGCGAGGTCGGCAGGGATGGCGATGTCGAGCGCGATCGGGCGTTCGGCGTGGATGCGGCGCAGCACCGCGACCAGATCGTCGACGGCGGGGGCGATCGGGGTCCGGGTGCGGGCGCCACCGGTCGCGTCGGCGCGGGCACGGCCGAGGTGATGACGAACGCGGCGGTCGATCTGGTCGACCATGTCGCGGACGTCGTTATCGGCCCCTGCTTCGGCGAGCTTCAGCGAGAGCGCGGCGAGCGGAGTCTTCAGGCCATGCGCGAGGTTGGCGACATGCTGGCGGGCGTGGGCGAGCCCGGCGGCGTTCTGATCGATCAGCGCGTTGAGTTCTGTGACCAGCGGTTGCAGCTCGCCGGGTTGGTCGTCGGGAACGTGGCGTTCGGTGCCGGCGCGGACCGCGGCGAGCGACGTGCGGAGATCGCGCAGCGGACGCAGGCCGAACCGGAGTTGCAGCAGCGTCGCCAACGCAAGCCCGACGCCGAGCAGCGCCAGCGAGCCGAGCAACGGGATCATCGCC
>JAJNQF010000113.1 GCA_021154945.1 Sphingomonas sp. | reverse complement strand
GCCCTTGACGACGAACCCGGTCATGCCGGCAGGTCCAGCGCTGCGAGGATCGAGTTGCGGCGGGTCGGCCACAGGTCCGCGGCGTGGAGCGCTGCGAACCGCGCCTGCATTGCCGCCAGCGCACCGGGGTTCGCTTCGGCGAGGAAAGCGTGGACGTCGTCGCGGCCGAGCGTGGCGTCGTAATAGAGGTCGATCAGTTCGGGGCGGACCGCACTGGCGAGGTGGGCGAAGGCGCCAAGATGATCGAGCGTGGCGGCGATCTCCGCACCGCCGCGGAAGCCGTGGCGTATCATGCCGTCGACCCAGGCGGGGTTCGCGGCACGGGCGTGGACGACGCGGGCTATTTCCTCCTTGAGCGGGCGGGCCTTGGCCTGGGTCGGGTCTCTCGCGTCGAGATGGTAGAGGGTGGCGTTACCCCCGGCGACCGATTGCGCGGCAGCGAAGCCGGCCTCGTGCGCGGCATAGTCTGCGGCGAGGAGCAGGTCGGTTTCGGGCAAATCCTGGACGTGGACGAAGGCGTCGGCGGCGGCGACACGGTCGCGGATGCCGGTGGGATCGAAGTTGCCTTGGCGCCCTCCCCCATCAGTGTCGAGCGCGTGGCTCGACGCCGACAGCCACGCCTGACCCGCGGCGAGGCGCGCTTCCGGCGTGTAGGTTTCGGCGGCGTCGCCCATGCTCAGGCCGTAGCGGCCGGGTTCGGGACCGTAGACACGGGCGGTGGAGGGTTTCCCGACGAACGGGTTCCAGTCTTGCGGTTCGTCGCGTGCGGCGAGCGCGCGAACGGCTTGGCCGAACATCGTGCAAAGCGTCGGGAAGGCGTCGCGGAACAGGCCGGATACGCGCAGGGTGACGTCGATGCGGGGGCGGTCGAAATTGGCGAGCGGCAGGATCTCGACGCCCGTGACGCGGTCGGACTGCATGTCCCACACCGGTTCCGCGCCGAGCAGGTGGAGCGCCATCGCGAACTCCTCGCCGGCTGTCCGCATCGTCGCGGAAGCCCAGAGATCTACCACGAGGTTGCGGGGGTAGTCGCCGTGGTCCTGTAGGTGACGGCGGACGAGTTCATCGGCGAGTTTGACGCCTTGGGTATGCGCGGCGCGCGACGGGACTGCTCGGGGATCGGTGGTGTAGAGATTGCGGCCGGTGGGGAGGACGTCTGCGCGGCCTCGCCAAGGGGAGCCGGAGGGGCCGGACGCGATGCGTTTGCCCTGGAGCGCGGACAGGAGCCCGGCGCGTTCGGCTTCGCCTTGGTCGCCGCGGCCGTAGATATGGAGGCCGTCGCCATATTGGCTTTCCTTCACGTCGCAGACGAAGGTGTCGATGCGGGTGATCGCGTCGGCTTGGGACTGCGCGTCGTCGAGGCCTAGAGTGGCGGCGAGGCCGGTGGCGGTGGCCTCGTCGCGGATGTCGCGTTGCAGGCGGTCGCGGCGGGCTGGATCGAGGCCGTCCGCGTTGGAAAATTCGTCGAGCAGCGCTTCGAGGCGGCCGAGGCCGGCGCCGGTGCGCGTGCGCTCCAGCGGTGGCGGGACGTGGCCGAGCGTGACCGCGCCGATGCGGCGCTTGGCTTGGGCTGCTTCGCCGGGGTCGTTGACGATGAACGGGTAAATGACGGGCATCGCGCCGGTGAGCGCTTCGGGCCAGCAGGCCTCGGACAGCGCGACCGACTTGCCAGGCAGCCATTCGAGCGTGCCGTGCGCGCCGACATGGACCAGCGCGTCGGTGCCGCGCGTGCGGAGCCAGAGGTAGAAGGCGACATAGGCGTGGCAGGGGCAGCGCGAGAGGTCATGATACTCCTCCGCACGTTGCTCGGTTCGGCCGCGTTCGGGCTGGAGGGCGACGAGTGCCCCGCCCTGGTCGATCGCGGTGAAAGCGAAGTCTTCGGTTGGATCGCCCCAGGTTTCCTGAAGGTCCTTTTGCAGAGCTTCGGGGAGGTGCGCGAGGGCTTTGCGGTACTCGGCGAGCGGCCAGTGAATGCGCGAGGTAGCCAGATCGGTTGCGTCGGGCGTGATCGCGTAGCCGGCTTCGGTGAGGTCGGCGAGGATCGCCTGCGTGGAGGCGAGTGCGTCGAGGCCGACGGCGTGCGCCATCTGGTACGTCTTGCCGGGGTAGGTCGAGAGGACGATCGCGATGCGGTGGTCGGCGATGGGTTTGCTGGCGAGGTTCGTCCAGGCTTCGATCCGCGCAGCGATCGCGGTGATGCGCGCGGGGTCGGCGCGGTGTTCGCGGCGGGTGTATTCGAGGTCGCCGTCCCTCGCCGCGGCTTCCTTGAAGCTGGCGACGCCGGCGAAGAGGCGGCCGTCCACTTCGGGAAGGACCACGTGCATGGCGAGGTCGGCAGGCGACAGGCCGCGGGTGGCGCCGGCCCAGGCGGCGCGGTCGGAGGTGGCCAGCGCGACCTGGAAGACGGGGACATCGGCGGCGTCGAGTGGGGTCGTCTCACTCGCGCCGCGTGCGGAGAAGGCGGTGGCGTTGACGATCGCGGCGGGCTTCAAAGCTCGGACCCAGTGGCCCATCCAGCCGGCCGCATCCGGTGCCTTGAGCGAGGGCGCGAAGAGGCCGATGACGTCGAAGCCTCGCGCCGTCAGTTCGGCGTGGAGCGCTTCGATCGGGTGGAGGTCTGCGGCGGTCAGGTAGGAGCGGTAGAACACGATCAGCACGCGAGGGCGGTGCGCGTTGATCGCGAACGCGGCCGGGCACGTCGCGCCGTCGTGCGGTTGCCAGCCGCCTACATCGGCGATCGCACGGACTCCGGTGACCGGGCCGGCATAGCAACCGGCGGCTAGCGCGAACTGCGCGAGTGCCGCCTGCGCCGCAACCGCGCCGCCGGTGTCGCAGAGATGAGCCAGGCGGCGGAGCGTCGACAGCGGGATCGTCGAGGCGGCGTCGAGGCGCGTGTCGACGCGGCCGTCTGCGGCAAGGACGGCGAGCGCGATGTTGTTCCCCCGCGCGAGGTTTTCGACCTGTTGCAGGCCGTAGCTCCAGTAGGAGCGGCCGCCGATCAGCCGGATCAGGATGCCCTTGGCGCCGGCCAGCGTCTGCTCGACGTAGGTGTCGACCGAGAGCGGGTGCTGTAGTGCGCTCAGGTTCGCGAGGCGTAGCGACGGCAATCGGCTTCCGACGGCGTCCGCACGTCTCCAGCCCGCGGCGAATGCGCCGAGGTCACCGTCGGAGAAGGAGAGAACGACGATATCCGCGGGGGATTGGGAGAGGTCCTGCGGGACCGCGCTTTCCTCCAGCCCGTGGGTCTCGCGGAAGACGACGTGCATCGGGGCTCAGGCGTCCAGCGCGGCCTTGATGCGGGCCTCGTCGATGCGGTCGTGCTCGGCGATCACCACCAGTTGCGTACGGCGTGGTTCGCCTGCGCGCCATGGGCGGTCGTACTGCGTGCGGACGCGGGCGCCGACCGCCTGGACGAGCAGGCGCATCGGCTTGCCGGTGACCGCCGCGTAGCCCTTCACGCGGAGGATGTCGGCACTGCGGGCGAGTGCCTCGATCTTCGCGGTCAGGTCGGCGGGGTCGGCGATCTCGCCCAGCTCGACGACGACGCTGTCGAAATCGTCATGCTCGTGATCGTCCTCGCCGTCGTGATGCGAGGGGCGGCTGGCGATATCGTCCTCGGCCGCGGCGTTGAGGCCGAGGATTACGCGGGGGTCGATGACACCGTCGGTCAGGTCGATGACCGGGAGCGGCCGTGCGGACTCGGCGGCGATCACCGCGCGCGCCTTGGCGACGCCTTCGGGGCCGGCGAGGTCGACCTTGGTCAGGAGTACGAGATCGGCGCAGGCGAGCTGATCCTCGAACACTTCCGATAATGGCGTCTCGTGGTCGACGCTGGGGTCTGCGGCGCGCTGGGCATCGAGCGCGGCCACGTCGGGGGCGAAGCGACCGGCGGCGACCGCTTCGGCATCTGCTAGCGCGATGACGCCGTCGACGGTGATGCGCGAGCGGATCGCGGGCCAGTCGAATGCCTTCAGCAGCGGCTTGGGCAGTGCGAGGCCGGACGTCTCGATCAGGATGTGATCGGGGCGCGGGTCGAGTGCGAGCAGCGTTTCGACGGTCGGGATGAAGTCGTCCGCGACGGTGCAGCAGATGCAGCCATTGGCCAGCTCGACGACGTTTTCGGCCGGGCAATCGGGGATCGCGCAGCCCTTGAGAATGTCGCCGTCGATGCCGAGCGTGCCGAATTCGTTGACCACGACCGCGAGGCGACGGCCGTTCGCGTTGCGGATCAGGTGGCTGATGAGCGTCGTCTTGCCGGCACCGAGAAAGCCGGTGACGATAGTGACGGGGACCTTGGCCAGATTGGGGGAAAGATCGGGCATTGGTATTCTCCTGCAAGCATACGCGCGCACGACCGGACGGCCGCACGCGTTCGTCGCTCAGACGGAGTACCGTGCCGCGACCATCCCCTGGATCGTAGCAAGAGCGACCATTGCGCTGGCAGGTCTCCTGGCTCGCGGGTCGAAGCTCGACGTACGCCTTCCCAGGTTTACACCCAGTGGCTGCCCTCCGAATCGAAGGGCGTGTGCGTCTCGCTCACCGCTTACAGTTGCAGGGACAGCCGCGGCATTGGGAGGAAGACTCCCGCACCGCATTCCCATTCAAGCCCTTCCGGGCACCGGCGCGATCTGTGAGGTTCGGTGAAACCGAGCCTCGCGGATGGGGTTAGAGGAATTCCGGGGGCGTGCCAATTCGCATATCGCTTTTCCGACATCCTCCCCCGCCAGGGGGCGGTGGCACCGCAGGTGACGGAGGGGGAGGACACGGAACCTACGGGGT
>JAJNQF010000103.1 GCA_021154945.1 Sphingomonas sp. | reverse complement strand
GCGTATCGAGCGCCCGCACGCCAAACGGCGCACGCTGATCGTGCGCGGCGTTATCGGGCTTGCCGTAGTGGCGGCAGCGGTTGCGCTGTGGTTGCTCATGCCCGGTGCGAACGCGCTGACCGTCGATGCCGCGGCCATCCGAACCGGCGAAGTCACCCGCGCGCCGTTCCGCGATTTCGTGCCGCTGCGCGCCGAGGTGGCGCCACTCCGCACCGTGTTCGTGACCGCGATCTCGGGCGGACAGGTCGCCGAAATGGTGGCGAGCGACGGCGCGATGGTCGTCGCCGGCACGCCGCTCGCACGACTGTCCAACCCTTCGCTCGAGCTCGATGTCGCCAGCCGCTCGGCCGAGATCGTCGGGCAGTTGAGCGCGATCAGTGGCCAGCGGCTGTCGGTGCAAAGCACGCGCCAGGACGGCGCGCGCAATCTGGCCGACGCGCGCAACGCGCTGTCCAAGGCACGCACGCTGCTCGCGCAGAAGCAGGTCCTGTTCGAGCGGGGGATCATCACACGCGCCGCGATCGATCCGGTGCGCGAGGATGTCGGTTACCAGCAGGCGCGGGTCGCTGCGCTGGATCGTGGCACGGCGGAAGCGGGCGCGACGCTGGCGGACCAGTCCTCCGGCATCGTCGCGACCGCGCGACAGTTGCGCGAGAGCCTGGCGATGGTCCGTGCGAGCCTGTCCGCACTGGTGTTGCGCGCGCCAGTCGCGGGACGGCTTACCGCCTTCACGCTGCAGCCCGGCCAGACGCTCAAGGCGGGCGATCCCGTCGGTCAGATCGACTCCGAAGGCCAGTGGAAGCTGACCGCCGATGTCGACCAATTCTATCTCGGGCGCGTCCGGGCCGGGCTAGGCGCAGCGGCCGACATCGAGGGGCGCAGCTATTCGATGACGGTCATCAAGATCCTGCCGCAGGTCACCGAGGGCCGGTTCCGTATCGAACTCGGCTTTCGCGGCGCGGCGCCTGCGGGGCTGAACCGCGGCCAGACGCTCGACGTCCGGCTTGTCCTGGGCGCGGACCGGCCGGCGGTGGTCGCGCCGTCGGGCGGCTGGCTCGATGCGGGCGGCACCACCGCGTTCGTGCTCGACGGCGACAAGAAGGCCGTCAGGCGCGCGATCGTCACCGGCCGCCGCAATCCCGATCAGGTCGAGATCGTCTCCGGCCTCGCCCCCGGCGAACGGATCGTGACGACTGCGCTCGGCACCTACACCCCCTTCCAGACCCTTCTCATCCGATAGGATTCGATCATGATCCAGCTACAGGACCTCAGCCGCACCTATGCCTCGGACGAGATCGAGACGACCGCGCTTGGCGGCATCGATCTCGCGGTCGAGGCGGGCGAATTCGTCGCGATCATGGGGCCGTCCGGCTGCGGCAAATCGACGCTACTCAACATCATCGGCACGATCGACCGACCGACGGACGGGCGATATCTGTTCGAAGGTGCCGACATCGCCCATGCGCCGGAAGCGCAGCTCGCCCGGCTTCGCCGCGACCGGCTGGGCTTCGTGTTCCAGAGCTTCAACCTGATCGACGAGCTGACCATCGCCGAAAACGTCGCGCTCGGGCTCGCCTATCGGACGATGCCCGCGCGCGAGAAGAAGGACCGTGTGGCAGCGGCGATGGACCGCGTCGGCATCGCCCACCGCCAGCGTCATCACCCGCACCAATTGTCGGGCGGCCAGCAACAGCGCGCGGCGATCGCCCGCGCGATCGTCGGCGAGCCTCGGCTGATCCTCGCGGACGAGCCGACCGGCAACCTCGATACCGAGAACGGCGCACAGGTGATGGACATCCTCAGCCAGCTCAATGCGGAGGGCGCGACGATCGTGATGGTCACACACAGCCCGTCGCACGCCGATATCGCCAAGCGGACGGTGCACATGCTCGACGGCCGTATCCTCTCGTCGGCGCGGCGGGCCGCCTGATGCGCCGATCGCTCCAGATGATCGTGCTGATGCTGCTCGTGGTGGTGCTCGTCCGCCATCTCGCAGCGACCAAGCCCGGCGTCACGCCCGGCCCCGATTCCGCAAGCGACGCCTGAAGGAACCGCCATGTCCGCGCTCACCAGTCTCTATCGCTCGCTCGCGCATCACCGGTTGTTCGCGCTGCTCAACATCGGCGGTCTCGCGCTCGGGATCGCGACGTTCCTCGTCCTGTTCCTCTTCGTGCGGTTCGAGACCGGCTATGACCGTGTGCTACCGCAGCAAGACCGGTTGTGGGTAATGGAGGAACGCTATGTGATGCCGGGCTATCCGGCCGACACCAATCCGAACACGATGGGCAGCGAGCTCAAGATCCTGCAGGCGGATTACCCGCAGCTGGTCGGCACGCGCTACATGAACATGGCCGCGACCGTGCAGCAGGGCGGGCAAGCGACCGCCGAGGAGCTGGGCACGGTCGACCCTAACTTCTTCGATCTTATGCGCTTTCCCGCGGTCGAGGGCGATCCGACAGCAACGCTTGCCGATCCGAACGGCCTGGTGGTCACGCAGAAGACTGCGCGGAAATATTTCGGGAGCCAGTCGGCGATCGGCCGGACGCTGCAACTGTCCATCGACGGGACGACCTATCCCTACAAGGTCGGGGCGGTGCTGCGCGACATGCCCGACGACGTCACCTTCAAGGGCGAGATGTTCGCGCAACTGTCGCGGACGCGCTTCGGCAACGAATGGTGGGAGCACTGGGGCAGCGCGTCGCTGACCACGTTCCTGCGTTTCCCCGACGATGCCGCCGCGCGCGCGTTCGAGGCGCAATTGCCCGCGTTTCTCGATCGCCACGCTTATGCCGGGGGCAACGTCAAGAAAGGCGAGTATTTCCAGTCGCTGCGACCGCTGACTGCGATGCATCTGTATAGTCCGGGTGATCGCGCGATCGTCACGACCTTGGGCGCGGTCGGGCTGCTGACGCTGCTGATCGCGATCGTGAACTACGTCAATCTGGCGACCGCTCGCGCCGGGCTGCGCGCGCGCGAGGTGGCGATGCGCAAGGTGCTGGGCGGCACGCGGCGGTCGCTTATCCGGCAATTCCTGGGCGAGGCACTGGCGACCGTCGCGGTGGCGGCGCTGATCGGGCTCGCGCTGGCCGAGATCGCGTTGCCGTTCGTCAACGCGCTTGGCGGAACGTCGCTGGCGATCCGCTATGTCGGTTGGGACGGCGTCGTCGTGCCG
>JAJNQF010000047.1 GCA_021154945.1 Sphingomonas sp. | reverse complement strand
CTCTACGATGCGCAGAGCGGCTGGATGCGCGGTCGCAACAAGGACGGGAGCTGGTCGACGCCGTTCAGCCCGTACAAATGGGGCGATGCCTTCACCGAGGGCAATGCGCTGCATTACAGCTGGTCGGTGATGCAGGACGTGCAGGGTCTCGCCGACCTGATGGGCGGGCGCGAGGCGTTCGTGAAGCGGCTCGATTCGATCTTCACCACGCCGCCGATCTTCGACGACAGCTATTACGGGCAGACCATCCACGAGATCCGCGAGATGCAGATCGTCGACATGGGGCAATATGCGCACGGCAACCAGCCGATCCAGCACATGACCTATCTCTACGACTGGGCGGGCGCACCGTGGAAGACGCAATATCACGTCCGCGACGTGATGAAGAAGCTCTACTCGCCCGCGCCCGATGGTTATCCGGGCGACGAGGACAACGGCCAGACCTCGGCGTGGTACGTGTTCTCCGCGCTGGGCTTCTACCCGGTCACCCCCACCGTCGGGCAATATGCGATCGGCAGCCCGCTGTTCCAGACCGTGAAGCTGACGATGCCCGGCGGCAAGATGCTGACGATCGAGGCGGCGAACAACGGCCCCGGCAACGTCTATATCCAGTCGGCGAGCTTCAACGGTACCCCGCACGACAAGCCCTGGCTGACCCGCGCGGCGTTGCAGCAGGGCGGCACGCTGCGGTTCGTGATGGGGCCGACGCCGAACACCGCCTGGGGTGCGGCGAAGGCGGATGCGCCGTTCTCGATGAGCGCACCGGTGGCGGGACGTTGATCATGGAGACCGGAATGCGCTTTCGTCGTCGCGACGTCATGACCGGGGCCGCCGCGTTGGCGGTCACCGCCAGCCTCCCGCGCGCCGCCGCCGCCGCCGCGCCCCTCGTGAGCAAGCGACCGCCGCGTGCGCAACGTCACTTCGTCAGCCCTGCGGTCGAGGCCGAGATCGCGCGCGTGAAGGCGAAGATCGCCGACCCCGAACTCGCCTGGCTGTTCGAGAATTGCTACCCCAACACACTCGACACCACCGTCAAGGTCGGCACGGGCGATGGCAAACCCGGGGGCAAGCCCGATGCGTTCGTCATCACCGGCGATATCGAGGCGCTGTGGCTGCGCGACAGTTCGGCGCAGATGCAGACCTATGTGCACCTTGCGCCGAAGGATGCCGGCCTGCGCCGTGTCTTCACCGGGCTGATCGCACGGCAGGCGCGGTGCATCCTGATCGACCCCTACGCCAATGCGTTCATGGAGGATCCGACCGCCAAGTCGAACCTCGGCGCACGGACCGACCAGACCGACATGAAGCCGGGCGTCGCCGAGCGGAAATGGGAGATCGACTCGCTCTGCTATCCGATGCGGCTCGCGCACGGCTATTGGACCGCGACGCGCGACAAGACGCCGTTCGACGATCTCTGGGCCAAGGCGATGCGCCGCGCGGTCGCGACCTTCCGCGAACAGCAGCGCAAGGACGGCAAGGGCCCGTATCATTTCCAGCGCCTGAACGTCTCGCCGACCGAGACGCTCATGTTCGAAGGCTATGGCGCCCCGACGCGGAAAGTCGGCCTGATCCATTCGATGTTCCGCCCGTCGGACGACGCGTGCCTCTATCCGTTCCTGATCCCGTCGAACCTGTTCGCGGTGTCCGCGCTGCGGATGCTGGCGACGGTCCAGCGCGAGGCGCGCGGCGATACGGCAGGCGCGACCGACAGCGAGGCGCTGGCGACCGAGGTCGAGACGGCACTACGCAAACATGGCCGGATGCCGGACGGGCAGGGCGGCGAGGTCTGGGCGTATGAGGTCGACGGCTTCGGCAATGCGATCTTCATGGACGACGCCAACGTGCCGAGCCTGTCGGGCCTGCCGCTGCTCGGCGCAGCGGATCGCACCGACCCGCTGTTCCGCCGTACCGCCGCGCTCGCGTGGAGCGATCGCAACCCGTATTTCTTCACCGGCACCGCCGCGCGCGGGATAGGCGGCCCGCATATCGGGCTCGACATGATCTGGCCGATGTCGATCATCACGCACGCGATGAACAGCGACGACGACGCCGTGATCCGCCAGTGTCTTGCGTGGCTGAAGACGACGCATGGCGGCACCGGGTTCATGCACGAATCCTTCCACAAGGACGATCCGGCCAAGTTCACGCGGCACTGGTTCGCGTGGGCCAATGGCCTTTTCGGCGAGCTGATCCTCGACCTCGAGCGCCGCAAGCCCGCCTTGCTTGCCGCCCGCTACTGACACGGACTCCGGGAGACAGACGATGACCACCGCCAACCGCCGCCAGGTGCTCGCCACCACCGGGCTCGCCGGCCTCGCGGGCGTCCTGCCCGCCGCATCGCAGGCGCAGGGCCAGCGCCCGGTCGCGGGCAAACCCGATCTGTTCGTCGGCACCGGCGGCCACGGCCATACCTATCCCGGTCCGTCGCTGCCGTTCGGCATGGTCCAGCTCGGCCCCGATACCGACAACAGCCGCTGGGATGCGTGCTCGGGCTATCACCAGGACGACGGCTCGATCATGGGCTTCAGCCACACGCATCTGTCGGGCACCGGGATCGGCGACATGCTCGACGTCCTCGTGGTGCCGACGCGCGGACCGTTGCAGCTGAAACCCGGCGCGCTCGGCAAACCCGAAGACGGCTATCGCCAGCGCTTCACCGACGAGCTCGCCGAGCCCGGCTATTACCGCGTGAAGCTCGAATCGGGCGTGCTCGCCGAACTGACCGTGACCGAGCGGACCGGCCACCACCGCTACAGCTTCCCGCAAGGCCCCGGCCACATCCTGGTCGACTTCGCGCACATGATCCTCGACGTCTGGGACAAGGGCACGCTGATCGACGAGGCCTCGCTGGCGCTCTCCCCCGATGGCATGCTCACCGGCAGCCGCCGCGTCCACCGCTGGGCGAAGGGCCGGCGCATCCATTTCGCGATGCAGCTCTCGCGCAAACCCGACCGCGTCCAGTTCTTCGGCGACGACGACACGCCGGCACCGGCGGGTGCCAAGGGCGTCACCGGCAACCGCCTGAAGGTCGCGTTCTTCTTCGACCAGGCGGGCGGCTCGCCGATCCTGATCAAGACCGGCATCTCCGCGGTCGACGTCGCCGGCGCCAAGGCCGCGCTCCAGGGCGAAGCGACAGGCTGGAAGTTCGATGCGGTCCGGCGCTCGGCAGCGCGTATCTGGCAGACCGAACTCGACCGCGTCCGCGTCGACGGCGGCACGCCCGAACAGCGCACGATCATGGCGAGCGCGCTGTATCACGCCTTCCTCTCGCCGACGCTGTTTACCGACCGCGATGGCCGCTATGTCGGGCTCGACCGCAAGGTGCATCAGACGACCGCCGCCGAGCCCGCATTCAGCACCTATTCGATGTGGGACACCTATCGCGCGCTGCATCCGCTGCTCACGCTCGTCCAGCCCGACAAGGCGGCGCAGTTCACCCGCGATCTCGTCCGCCAGACCGTGCAGAGCCCGACCGGATCGCCGGTCTGGCCGCTGCAGGGCGTCGAGACCGCGTGCATGATCGGCTGGCATTCGGTGTCGGTACTCGCCGAGGCCTGCGCCAAGGGGATCGAGGCGGATTACGCCGCCGCCTGGCCGCAGATCCGCAGGCGCGCGTTCGATCGCACCTTCCCGGACATCGACAGCACGCTCGGCCGCGGCTTTTATTACGACCTCGGCTTTGTGCCCGCCGACAAGACGTGGGAATCGGTCAGCCGCACGCAGGAATATGCCTATGACGACTGGGCGATGGCGGTGCTCGCCGAGGCGGCAGGCGCCAAGGCCGACGCCGCCGCGCTGCGCAAGCGCAGCCTCAACTACCGCAACGTCATCGATCCCACGATCGGCTTTGCCCGGCCGCGCTTCGCCGATGGCAGCTGGTGGGTCGATTACGACCCGATCCAGCTGGGTCACAACCCCGAGAAGCAGCGTGATTATACCGAGGCGAACGGGTGGCAGGCGACATTCCTCAACCAGCACGACGCCTATGGCCTGATCGCGCTGTTCGGCGGCGATGCGGGGTTCGTGAAAAAGCTCGACGCGCTGTTCACCGCACCGTCGACGCTCCCCAAGAATGCGCCGCCCGACATCACCGGGCTGGTCGGCCAATATGCGCACGGCAACGAGCCGGATCAGCACGCCGCGTATCTCTATGCCTATGCGGGCGCGCCGTGGAAGACGCAGGCGATGGTGCGTCGCCTGCTGACCGAAATGTACAAGGCCGATCCCGACGGCGTCATCGGCAACGACGATTGCGGCCAGATGAGCGCGTGGTTCATCCTGTCGGCGCTCGGCTTCTATCCGGTCGATCCGGTCAGCGGGGTCTATGTCTTCGGCTCGCCGCTGTTCGACGCGGCTCAGGTCGATCTCGGCGCGGGGCGCACCTTGCGCGTCGTCGCCAAGGGCAATGCGCCGGCCAGCCCCTATGTCCAGTCGGTCCGCTGGAACGGCAAGCCCTGGACCCGGAACTGGATCGCGCACGCCGACCTCGCGAAGGGTGGCGAGCTGGAGTTCACGATGGGACCGAAGCCGTCGTCGTTCGGCACGGCCAAGGGCGACCGGCCGCCCTCGTTCGAACCGCCGTCGTTCGAACCTAAGCGGCGATAGATAAAAAGACGCCTCGGGAACGACGTTCCCGAGGCGCTGAACCGTTCGCCGGCAAGGGGGGGGAGCCGACGAACTCCCCTCGCTATGACGCGGGCGGGGACAAGGACGGGGGCGCATCCGCAACGGCGCTCCCCCAATTCGGATTGGGTCTGGCTCCCATGATCAGTTCCAGCCGGGCGCCATCCTTGACGTCGGCATGGCTGAACCAGGGTTTCGTCCACGGCTTGCCGTTCAGCGTCGCCGACTGGATGTAGATATTGGTCGGCGAGTTGCCGCGCGCGACGATCTCCAGCGTCCGGCCGTTGCCGAGCCGGATCGCCGCCTCGTCGAACACCGGACTGCCCAGCACATAGACGTCGCTCGACGGATCGACCGGATAGAAGCCCATCGCGCTCAGCGCGTACCAGGACGACGTCGCGCCCTGATCGTCCATCCCGGGATAGCCATAGCCGGACGCATCGCTGCCATAGAGCGTGTCGAGGATACGCCGCGTCAGCGCTTGCGTCTTCCACGGCTGGCCGCTCCACGCATAGAGATACGGCGCGTGCTGGTCGGGCTGGTTGCCCTGCACGTACTGGCCGATCAGCCCCGTGCAATCGCGGCAGATACCGGTCGGCGCATAGGGGGTCGCAAAGAACCGATCGAGTTTGGCATTGAACCTCGCGCGTCCGCCGAGCGCGGTGGCGAGCCCCTGCACGTCGTGCGGGACGAGCCACAAGGTCGACCAGCCCGACGCCTCCTTCATCATGTAGTTGTAATAGGGCTCCTGCGGATCGAACGGCGCGATCCATTTGCCATCGGCAGTGCGGCCCCGGATGAACCCGATCGAGGGATCGAACACATTGCGCCAGTTGGACGCGCGCGCGCGGAACAGCTTTGCGTCGTCGGTCTTGCCGAGCCGCTCGGCGAAGTCCGCCATCGCATGGTCGTCCCACGCATATTCCAGCGTCGTCGCCGCGCCGGCCTTGCCGCCGGCATAGGGCGGGCTCGGATTGCCCGGTGGAATCTCGTCCGCGATCCAGCCGTTGCGCTGATATTCCGCCAGATAGCCGCGCGGGCCTTTCGGATCGACCGCGTTGCGGCGGAGGAACTCGTACGCGGCGGCATAATCGAACGCGATGCCGCGCTTCCACGCGCCGAGATACAGGAACACCGCGTTGTCGCCGTGGAACGAGGTGTTCATGTACCCTCGCTCGCGCGCCATATCGAGTTCGGAGCGCATCACGTTCTGGACCAGCTCGGGCTCCATCAGCTCCAGCAGCACGATCTGGTTGCGCCCGGTATCCCAGAACGGCACCGGCCCGTACCGATCATAGGTCGCGGTCCGGGTCTTGCCGTTGGTGTCGGTGAAGCGCTCGCCCTTGTGCGCCAGCAGACGCGGGCTGGCGAAGGACTGGAACAGCGTCGAATAGAACAGCATCCGCTGCTTGGCCGTGCCGCCCTTCACCCGGACGCGGTTCAGCAGCGTCGCCCATGTGTTCGTCGCCGCCTGGCGGACGCCCTCGAAATTCCACCCCGGCTGTTCCTGTCGCAGGCGTCGTTCGGCGTCGGCAAAGCTCTGGCCGTGCGCGATCTTCACCAGCACCGTCTCGTCCTGCCGGGTGGTGAAGTTCAGGTAGGTGCCGGCGAAGCTGCCGGTGATCGTGCGCGATGCGGGGACGACGTCCTTGTCGCCGATGCCGTAGCCGCGGCTGTTGCCAGGCGACTTGCGGAAGGTGCCATAGCCGCTGAACGGCTTGGAGAATTGGGCCACGAAATAGCGGCCGTCGCGCGCATCGTCGTCGCCGCGTTCCGCCGCGATGCCGCGCACCTGGTCGTTGCCGATCACCTCGACCTCGCCGCCGCGGCCGGGCAGGTTGAGGATCAGGTGCGACCGCTGGCTGGCCGGAAAGGTGAACCGCATCAGGCTGGTCCACTGCGTCGCGGTCAGTTCGGCGCGCGTCCGAAACGTGTCGAGATAGACCGAATAATAGCCCGGCCGCGCGACCTCCTTCGCCTTGTCGTAATAGGCCTGGGTATAGGCCGGCGGCACCGTCCAGTCGCCCACCACCGGCATGATGATCGGTTGCGCGCGCGCGCCATAGGATGGGCCGCCGCCGCCGGTGAAGCCGATCATCGTCGGGCTCGGATAATGATAGGGCGTCGCCACCCCGGTCGGATAGGTCGCCTCGACATTGACGTTGACCGGCGCCGCCTCGACCGAGCTGTTGGGCAGTCGCGCACCGGGCGAGGTGATCCCCGAATAGACCGGCTCGCCCGGCGGTGGCGCGTTGCCGATCAGCTCGGGGCGATCGAGCGGCGCGGTGCCGACGAGCGGGTTGGCTTCCTCGACCGGCGATTTGTCCGATCCGGGGGAATGCTGGCCGTTCACCGCACCGAGGGGCGTCAGCACCAGGATCGCAGCGACCGCCGTGGTTCGCCGCACGATCGATAGGCTGCGGGCGACGCGGGGGCGCGGATATGGGGGCGGGGCAGGGCGTGGTGTATCGGTCACGGGGCAATCCTCCTCCGCCGCCGGGTTTCTATGCGAACCGCGTGCTGCACCCCGATACTTTATTAAACTAATTTGATTGTCAATAAGGACAGGAGTCCTGCTGCAAGTGGGGGTCGGGCCGAGAAGGGATGGCGACCGACTTTGCTCGTAGCGTCAGCTCAGCGGCGGCGCGTTCCGGGCGCGGCGGTGCTGCCACGGACGATCAGCTCGTGATCCAGCGTGACCTGTCGCGACGGGCTGTCGACCCCGCGGAGGATATCGACGAGCAACTCGACGGTGCGGCGGCCGATCATCGACTTGGGCTGGGCGATGGTGGTCAGCGGCGGCTGGAAATAGCGTGCGAGCGGGAGGTCGTCGAAGCCGATGACAGAGACGTCTTTCGGGCATGACAGCCCCGCGTCGCCGATCGCGCTGAGCGCGCCCATCGCCATTTCGTCGCTGAAGCAGAAGATCGCGGTCACGTCCTGTGCGATCAGGTCGCGGGTATGGTCGATGGCCGAGCCGGCGGAATAGTCGCCGATGCGGATGTGCAGGCTATCGCGCAGGCCGGCGCGGGTCGCGGCGTCGATCGCGCCGGCGAGGCGGTCGCGACTGATCGGGCTGATCTCGGGGCCGGTGACGACGCCGATCGCGCGGTGGCCGAGGCCGATGAGATGCTCGATCGCGTTGGCGCTGGCGGCGGCATTGTCGATATGGACGCTGGGGACGCCGAGGTCCGGACTGTATTCGCAGCCATTGACGATCGGCGCGGCGGCACCCTTCCGCGACAGCATCGGGGCGAGGCTGGCGGGCAGGCGGTGGCCGAGGAAGATCAGCCCGTCGACCTCGCGGCGCGAGAGCATGTCGGCATATTGATCCTCGACCTCGGGATCATGCCGGGTGTCGCCGACCACGACCGAATACCCGGCATCCCGCGCGGCCTCCTCGGCGCCGCGGATGACGCTGGCGAAGAACGCGTTCGAGATATCGGGGACGGTCAGAAGGATTTTGGCGGCGCGCAAGGTCCGCAGGCTCCGCGCGGCGACGTTGGGCGCGTACCCCGATTCGCGGACCACCGCGAGCACCCGCAGGCGGGTATCCTCGGACACCTGTTCGGGCCGGCTCAACACGCGCGACACGGTTGCGGTAGAGACGCCCGCGAGTGCGGCCACTTCGATGATCGTCGGCATAGGCTCGTCATGGATCCGGTCGTCGGCACTGTCGATATATATCCGATGTAATCCTTTACATTCGTATCGCGGCTCCGTAGCTTCATGTCCGACAAGCAGGCAAACTGCGAGCGGAGAGGTAACGAATGGCGAGTGCAGATACTGGGTCCCAGGCCATGCCGGCCGGCCTGCTGACCGGCCGCCTGAGCGCCATGATGTTCATGCAGTTCTTCGTATGGGGCGCCTGGACCGTAACCCTCGGCCTCGTGATGCAGACGGTCGGGATCGGCAACCTCATCGGCAACGCCTTTTCGGTCGGGCCGATCGCGTCGATCGTCGGCTCGTTCCTGCTCGGCATGGCGGCGGCGCGGTACGTCAGCCCGCGGATGCTGATGGTGATCCTGCACCTGGTCGGCGGCGTGCTGCTGTTCGTGCTGCCATCGCTGGTGACGCCGGAGAACGGCCGGACGTTCGTCTGGCTGCTGCTCTGCTACATGATCCTGTACATGCCGACGGTCGGCCTCGCGAACACGATCGCGCTGAAGAGCTTTGGCGAGCGGACCGACAAGTTCCCGTTCGTCCGCGCGTTCGGCACGCTCGGCTGGATCACCGCCGGACTGATCATCGGCTGGGCGGGGCTTTCCGCCAGCCCGGAGATCTTCCGCGTTGCGGCGGTCGTGTCGATCGCGCTCGGCCTCTACAGCTTCACGCTGCCGAACGTCACGGCGGATGCGCCGCGCGACGAGAGCGTGCTTCGCCAGGTGTTCTGCGTCGAGGCGTTCGGACTGCTCAAGCAGCGCTCGTTCCTGATCTTCATGACCTGCGCGACGCTGATCTCGATCCCGCTCGCTATGTATTATGCCTATGCCTCGCCCTATGTCGGCGCGACCGGGATCAGCAACGTCGGCGGCACGCTCGCGATCGGGCAGATGTCCGAGCTCGTCTTCATGTTTTCGATGCCGTGGCTGTACCGCCGGTTCGGCGTGAAGCCGCTGCTGCTGGTCGGCATGGCCGCATGGGCACTGCGGTATGCGCTGTTCGCGATCGGCGATGGCGGATCGTCGATCTGGGCGGTGTATCTCGGCGTCGCGCTGCACGGCGTGTGCTATGATTTCTTCTTCGTCGCCGGCGCGATCTATACCGGCACGATCGCCACGCCAAAGGGCGTCAATGCGCAGGCCCAGGGCATGCTGACGCTGTTCACCTACGGCGTGGGCATGCTGCTCGGATCGCAGATCGGCGCGCTTCTGTATGCGCAGCTGCCCGCATCGCCGACCATCGCCGACTGGCAGCATATGTGGTGGTATCCCGCGATCGCCGCCGCGGTGATCGCGCTGCTGTTCCAGTTCACCTTCCGCGACGACACCAGAAAGAGTGCAGCATGACCGGCATGAAGGGCCCCGGGATTTTCCTCGCCCAGTTCCTCGGCGACGAGGCTCCGTTCGATACGCTCGACGCGCTGGCCGAATGGGCGGCTGGGCTCGGCTATGTCGGCGTCCAGATCCCCTGCAACGCGCAGTTGATCGACCTGAAGCTCGCCGCCGAGAGCAAGACCTATTGCGACGATCTGCGCGGCAGGC